>CAZKLR010000016.1:0-14588 GCA_964553695.1 uncultured Candidatus Saccharibacteria bacterium
CAAAACTCTGCTATAAAAAGATAAGAAGGCTCAGTTGAGCGCGATTGTTTGATTAATATATTTTTATGAAAAAAGAGATTGCCAAGGCCTATGACCCGAAGTTGGTCGAGGACGATATTTATTCCCAATGGGAGAAGTCAGGATTTTTTAATCCGGATAATTTGCCGTGTGCAAAAGAAGGTCATGTGCCGGAGAAATTTGTGATTTCGATGCCGCCGCCAAATGCGACCGGAATTTTACATTTGGGACATGCTTCAATGCTGGCTTATCAGGATTTAATGATACGCTTTAATCGTCTCAAACAGAAACAGACTTTATGGTTGCCGGGAACCGACCATGCTTCTATCGCCACACAGACCAAAGTGGAGAAGATTATCGCCAAAGAAGGATTAACCAAGTACGATTTGGGAAGAGAAAAATTTCTGGAGCGCGTGCGAGAATACGTTGAAAATTCCCGCGACACGATTCGCAGCCAAGTGCGCAAGATGGGATCTTCCTGTGACTGGTCGCGCGAACGTTATACCTTAGATGAAGGTCTTTCGGAAGTGGTGCGCCAGGTATTCACTATGATGTATGAAGACGGGCTTATTTATCGCGGCAATCGAATTGTGAATTGGTGTCCGCGATGCGAGTCGACACTGGCCGATGACGAAGTGGAATATGAAGAGAAAACCGGCAAGCTCTATTATTTCAGATACTCAAAAGATTTTCCGATAACCATTGCAACCACCCGTCCGGAAACGAAATTGGGCGATGTGGCAGTTGCAGTTAATCCAAAAGACGAGCGATACAAGGATTTTATCGGTAAGACTTATACAATAAATTTGGGCAACGGCGAACATTCTATAAAAATTATTGCCGACCGCAATGTTGATATGGCTTTTGGAACAGGGGCTTTGGGTGTAACGCCGGCGCACAGCATGGTTGATTTTCAGATGGCGCAAGAAAACGATTTGCCAACGATAAAAGTTATCGGCGAAGATGGCAGAATGACAGCGGAAGCAGGCAAGGATTATGAAGGTTTGACGGCGTTGGAAGCGCGGGAAAAGATTGCGCAGTATTTCCGTGACAGTGGCCTTATGGAAAAAGAAGAGGACTCGGCTCAGAATCTTAGCGTTTGCTATCGCTGCGGAACTGCAATCGAGCCGCTGCCGTCTTTGCAATGGTTTATTGATGTAAATAAAAAAATTACCAAAGATGGGAATAAGTATTTTCAGGATAAGTCTCTTAAAGAAATTATGCTGCGAGTTGTGCAGGAAGGTGAAATTAAAGTCATTCCGGAGAGATTTGAGAAGACATATTTCAGCTGGGTGGAGAATTTGCACGACTGGTGCATTTCCCGCCAGCTTTGGTTTGGGCATCGGATTCCGGTTTGGTACTGCGATGATTGCGGAGAAATAATTCTTGATAAGGACAAAGATAAAGTTTGTTCGAATTGTCAAGGCGGAAAACTAAGGCAGGATTCTGATACGTTCGACACGTGGTTTTCTTCCGGAGCATGGACCTTTTCAACTTTGATGGATAAGAACTTTGAGAAATATTCAAATTTTGACGAGTGGGTTGAAAATAGTCAGGATTTATTGAAGTATCATCCGACAAGTGTTTTGGAAACCGGTTATGATATCTTGCCATTTTGGGTTGCCCGTATGATTTTGATGACGACTTATGTTTTGGGCGAGGTTCCTTTTGAAAATGTATATCTCCATGGAATGTTGCGCGACAAAGAAGGACGCAAGATGAGCAAGTCGCTGGGCAACGGAATCGATCCGCTGGAAATGATTGAAAAATATGGTACGGACGCGCTTCGTCTAAGTCTTATTATCGGCTCGACTCCTGGCAATGATTTGAAAGTGTACGAGGAAAAAATTGAGAACTATCGAAATTTTGTGAACAAAATTTGGAATGTTTCCCGATATATTTTAATGAGCGTGGAAAATGTGCATCGCGTGCCGACAAGGCCGGAAGCTAAAACTCTTGCGGATGAGTGGATCCTGGGTGAAATGGATTTGTTGATTGCCAATGTTAAAGATAATCTGGATAATTTCAGGTTCAGCGCGGCCGGAGAGGATATTTATGATTTTACTTGGAGCAAGTTAGCCGATTGGTACTTGGAGATTTCCAAAATTGAGGGTAGCAAAGATGAAATATTACTTTATGCTTTGGAAAGATTGTTGATCGTACTGCATTCTTTCGCTCCTTATATTACTGAAGAACTTTGGAAGAATTTTGAAAGTGGCGAGCTTCTGATGGTGCAGAAATGGCCGGAAACCGAAGAAATCTTAAGCGAGGATATAAAGAATAATTTTGAATTGGTAAAAAATATTGTTATTTCGATACGCAATATTCGCGCGGAATATAAAATCGAGCCAAAAAATAAAGTAAAAGCGGTGATCGTCTCGGCAGACAAAAAAGATTTAATTACGGCACAATCTGAAATTATAAAATCCTTGGGAAGATTGGAAGAACTCCAGATTGCTGACAGTTTTGATAAGACAAAAGATATGGCAGTGGCAGTTTTATCGGGAGTGGAGATTTATATTTCTCTTGAAGGGATAGTCGATTTGGAAAAAGAAAAGCAAAGTTTGTTGAAAGAGAAAGAAAATCTTGAGAATTTTATAAAAAGCATTGCAAGCAAACTTGCCAATGAAACTTTTGTGGCAAAAGCTCCTGCAAATATTATCGAACAAAATAAAAATAAGCTTCAAGAGAGCACAGAAAAACTAGAAAAGGTAAATGAAAAATTAAAATTCTTGTTGTAATTTTTCAAAGGTGTTATACTGTGTTTGTAATGTTGCGTGTGATTTTTAAAATTACCTTTATAAGTTTTGTTTTGATAATAATCTTAATAAAATAAAAAGAAAAATATGATGAAACAAAAGAAATCGTTTCTGGACAAGATCGTAGGATCGAGCGAGAACGATTCCAATGAAGCAGAAGAAGTAAAAGTTGAAGAGGCACAAGTTCGTCCGACACAACCCCGCGAAGAAGAATATTATGGAAGCAAACCCGCAGAAGCCTCAAATGGCTGGGAAGAAGAAAATGAAGAGGAAGAAGACGGACAGCTTGCCATTGACGTATATCAAGACGATAATTTTGTGGTGATAAAATCAATTGTCGGAGGAGTCAGACCGGAAGATCTTGATTTGTCAGTTACAAGTGATATGGTTACCATTAAAGGTTCCAGGGAAAAAGTAAATGAAGTTTCCAGTGAAAATTATTATTGCCAAGAGTGTTTTTGGGGAAGTTTCTCAAGGTCGGTGATTTTGCCTTGCGATATCAAGACCGAGCAGGTTGAGGCTTCGATGAAAAATGGCATCTTAACGATTCGTATGCCGAAAGTTGAAAAGAATTCTTCCACTAAAATTGAAGTAAGAGGCGAATAAACTAATATACAGCAATGTTTAAATTTTTAAACAAAAAACCGTCTGCTTTTTTCGGAATAGATTTGGGAACTACCGGTATCAAAGTAGTTCATCTTGCATATGAAAACAATAGAATTGTTTTGAAGAATTATGTTTCCTTGGAAGCAGAGAAAAAAACTAATCCGGATGGAACTACGACGAAAAAAAATATTCAGGCGCTTGACCAGAACACCGTCGACAGTATGAGAACCGTGATTGAGAGCGCTGATGTTGCCAACCACAAAGTCGCTATGTCAATTCCAGCATCTTCCACTTTCTCTTCCATCATCACTCTTCCCAAGATGTCGGAAGGGGAGATAGATAATGCTGTGAATTATGAAGCCAGACAGTATATTCCTGTGCCGATTGAGGAAGTTGTTTATGGCTGGAGTATAATTTCGGGTGGGTTGAAGAAGAAAGAAAAAACGGATAGCAAGAAAAAAGATAATAAAAAAATCGAAGTAGATACTTCCGGTGATAAAATGCGGATTTTGCTCATTGCCATTCCAAAAGAAACTTCGGCAAAATATCTAAAAATAGCAAATTCATTCAATTTGGATTTGGTGGCTTTGGAAACTGAGTCATTCTCGTTGTCCAGGTCTTTGGTCGGTAAAAAAGAAGGGGTATATCTGATAATAGATATGGGCTACAAGATGACTGGCGTTACCATTGTGGACAACGGAGCGGTTACGGAAAGCCACAGTATCTCCAGTGTTGGAGGTGAAGAATTGACCAAGATTATCAGTCATAGCTTTGGTGTTAACGAACAGAGAGCTAATGTCCTGAAGAAAGAAGTGGGAATTAACTCTGCAGCGGACAAAAAATTGGCTGAAATCGTAATTCCTATCTTGAGCATTATTATTTCGGAGGTAAAGAAGAATGAAGAGATCTATATGCGAAATAATCGAAAAAAGATCAATGGCATTATTCTTACTGGAGGTTCAGCTATGATGCCCGGCCTCAAGGAATATTTTGCCGACGAACTCAAGCTTCCGGTTGAAATGGGCAATCCGTTTAAAATGGTTTCTTATGATCCGATACTTGCTGAAAAACTGGAAATGATTGCACCGTCTTACGCGGTTGCTATTGGTTTGGCGCTTCGAGGTTTTGAAGATGAATAATAATTCATTTATATTCGATTTGTATGGATATTAAAGAATTAGACAAAGTGTATAATTATCTTATTTCTTGCTCCGTAGATAAAAAACAGAATCTGGATGTTGCTTATGAAGCTGCCAAGAAGGGTAATTCTGATATCTTTGACGTCCTTATCAGCAAAAAATTTCTAAAAGAAGAGGATGCTGTAAAGATCAAGGCTGATTATATGCAAGTTCCTTATATCAGTCTTAAAGAAAAGACTATTGACGAATCTGTGCTTAGGATTATTTCGGAAAAGGCGGTGGCTTTTTATCAATTTGTTCCTTTTGAATTTGATAATAATCTGCTAAAAGTCGGGATGGTTGATCCGAATAATTTGGACGCTCTCGATGCTTTGAAGTTTATTTCTATTAGGCACGGAATCAGTACAAAAATTTATCTCATATCCAAAGGCAGTTTTGATGTAGTAATGAAACAATATAAAACTTTTGGGGATGAGCTGAAAGATGTATTGGAAAATGTAGACAAGCGTATTGAGAGTAAGACTGATGAAGATAAAGTCAAAGAAAAGGAGACTCAGAGAATAACTGAAGAGGCTCCTATTAGCAAGGTGGTGGATATAATTATTTCCCATGCCGTAGAGGGAAAGGCAAGTGATATTCACATTGAATCTTCGGAAAAGGATCTTCGTGTCAGATACAGGCTGGACGGTGTGCTGCATGACAGTTTGATCCTTCCTAAAAAACTTGGTCCGGCAGTTGTTTCTAGGATTAAAATTCTTTCTACTCTTAAAATTGATGAAACAAGAAAGCCTCAGGATGGTAGGTTCCGTTTTAATTTGTCTTCTCAGGGAGGGCTTGGTAAAAGCGTTGATCTTCGTGTCTCTACTTTTCCTACCGTAAACGGCGAGAAAGTGGTTATGAGAATCTTGGATACCACTTCTGAAATTGCCAACTTGGAAAGTCTGGGAATCAGAGCGCATGCTTTGGAACTGGTAAAAGAAAATATAGATAAACCATTTGGCATTGTTCTTATTACCGGACCTACAGGTTCTGGTAAATCTACAACTTTATATGCTCTTTTAAAAATTTTGAATAAAGAAGGTGTTAACATTGTTACTTTGGAGGATCCGGTTGAATATTATCTAGAAGGAATTAACCAAAGCCAGGTTAAGCCTGAAATTGGATATACTTTTGCTTCCGGACTCAGGTCAATTCTTCGGCAAGATCCGGATATTATAATGGTCGGTGAGATTCGTGATAAGGAAACGGCGGAATTGGCTATGCATGCGGCATTGACCGGACACTTAGTGCTTTCCACTTTGCATACCAATAACTCGGTAGGTGTTATTCCGCGTCTCGTGGATATGGGTATTGAGGCTTTTTTGATCGGATCTGCTCTTAATGTTGCCATTGCTCAGCGTTTGGTCCGAAGAATTTGTCCTTATTGCAAGGAAGAAATAGAAGTTACTCCCGAACTTATAAATGAAGTGAAAAAAGAATTGGATAATATACCGGCAGATCAGAAGAAAGATGTTGATATAAGCAAGGGGTTGAAATTTTATCGGGGCAAGGGATGCAAAGAATGTAAAAACTCCGGATCTCTAGGACGAGTTGGAATCTATGAAGTTCTTTCAATGACGCCCGAAATGGAAAAAGTGATTCATTCCAAAGTCACAGACAGTGATATTGCAGCTGAAGCGCTTAGGCAAGGAATGATAACTATGAAGCAGGATGGAATCGTAAAAGCTTTATTGGGACTTACAACCATTGAAGAAGTTTTGAGAGTTACTGAAGAATAAATTTATAAAATAATTTATCAAAAATGAGCGAAGAAAAAAACAGGATACTAATCATAGAGGACGATACATATATCTCCGATATGTATAAAATCAAACTAGAGGCAGATGGTTTTGCCGTTAAGGTTTCTCCTGACGGTCAAAGCGGACTGGATGAAATTAAAACAATGAAACCTCATCTAGTGCTTCTGGATGTAATAATGCCAAAGATGGATGGATTCAGTGTTTTGCAAAACATAAAAAACAATCCTGAATTCAAGGATATTCCTGTTGTTATGCTGACCAATCTGGGGCAAAAGGACAGTGTGGAAAAAGGGTTGGAGCTTGGAGCTGACGGCTATATTATCAAAGCTCATTTTACTCCTTCTGAAGTAGTTGAGAAAATAAAAGAAATCTTAAACAAATAAAATTTAAATGATATGGCTGGAATAAACTCTAAGCAAGAAATGGAAGAGCTGTTGGTTAAGACCGCAGAAGAAGGGGCTTCCGATCTACACATCTCGGTGGGCAGATATCCGACTATAAGAATTGACGGCAGATTGGTTCCGCTAGATGACAGCAGAATACTTTCCGCTAAGGATACGGAGGATTTGGTTACTTCTTTGCTGGACGAAAAAAGAAAAAAGCAATTCTATGAAGAACAAGAAATGGACTTGTCTTATGAGCTGGAAGGAAAAACAAGATTTAGAACCAACCTATTTTTTCAGAGAGGACACGTGAGTGCGGCTTTTCGTCTAATTTCTTCACGAATCAGAACTTTGGAAGAGCTGGGAATGCCAAGTTCCGTTTATGATTTTACCAAGCCTTCCCAGGGATTTGTGCTTGTAACGGGACCTTCCGGGCACGGAAAATCAACGACTTTGGCTGCCCTGATAGATAGAATCAATTCAGAGAAATATCAGCACATTGTGACGGTCGAGGATCCTATTGAGTATGTTTATACGCAGAATCGTTGTATTGTGGATCAAAGAGAAGTTTTTACCGATACTAAATCTTTTCAGAATGCGCTCAGAGCAATTTTTCGTGAAGATGCAGATGTGATTCTGGTGGGTGAGCTTCGAGATTGGGAAACAATCAGTACGGCCATTACCGCCGCAGAAACCGGACATTTGGTTTTCGCTACGCTTCACACCAATAGCGCCGCACAGACTATTGATCGTATTATCGACAGTTTCCCAGCGAGTCAGCAAAACCAGATTAGGGCGCAGCTTTCCGGAAATCTTTTAGGTGTTATTTCTCAGCGTCTCATTCCGCGAATCGGAGGGGGGCGGGTTCCAGCAGTGGAAATTATGAAAGCAAATTCGGCGGTTAAGAATTTGATAAGAGAAAACAAAGTGCATCAGCTTGATTTGGTTATTAATACCAGCGCGGATGAAGGAATGGTGTCGCTGAACAATTCTCTGGCAAGGTTGGTCAAGGAAGGTGATATTTCCATTGAAGATGCAACTACCTATTCAACGAATACCAATGACCTTAAAATGCTTCTTAGCAGGTAGCTGTATACAAAAATTTTTTCTATGCTATAATTATAGAAAATACAGAAAGGTTTGAATATAATTAATTCAAAATAATACTGAAGGGAGGTGAAGAAAAGTGAAAAGAATAAACTCTAAAGGTTTTACTTTGATCGAGCTTTTGGTGGTTATCGCTATTATTGGTATCTTGTCAACAATTGCTATAACTTCACTCAACAGCGCCAGAAAGAAAGCTAATGATGCTGCTTTCCAAAGTGCCGCTTCAAGCGCTGTACAATCTTTGACTTTGTGTTGCGATTCTGGAACAGCAGCTACAATAGCAGAGACCAACGGTGATGCGATTTGTACTCCTGACGTTGCAGGAAACTGGCCTGGTGCAGATACTTTTACGATTGATGTAACTCAAGATTGTAGCAATGGGGAATTTTCTGTTACATTTACTAACGGAAAAACTAATAACAACATTAATACTGCTACCTGTACTCAGGATGGATGTACATTCTAGTTTAGCTGGGATATATCTAAAAACGGACGAATTTTCGTCTGTTTTTTATTTTGCATAATTATGTTATATTATTATCATAAAAGGTATAATTATATTTTATGGTTTCTAGAAAAAATGGTTTTACTTTGATTGAGCTCTTGGTGGTTATTGCAATAATCGGCGTTTTGTCAACGGTGATGCTAACCTCTATAAGCAATTCAAGAAAAAAGGCGAAAGATGCATCTTTCAAATCCAATTCAAGAACCGTTCAGTCTGCTGCTGCAGTTTGTTGTGAAGATTCCACAGTTGGCAGCCTCGAAAACACTCTTGATGCTGAAATTTGCAATCCTCCTATGGGCAGCGTATATCCTAAAGATACAAGCATCGGTTCAATAGAAATTGTAAGAGGCTGCGATAATGACGATGGTTTTCAGCTTCGACTAACTCCCGGCAGTGAGAATAATTCCGGAAACTTTACTTACTCTTTGTGCGATAGGACAGGTTGTCAGTTTTATTAATTCTTAAAATTCAAAAATGGAAAGCTTAATCTTGCTCACAGTTTTTGTTTTTGGGCTTCTGATTGGCAGTTTTCTGAATGTTGTTATATTCCGTTTAAAAACCGGTGAAGATATGGTAAATGCGCGCTCGAAATGTATGGCTTGCGGCCATCAGCTTGCTTGGTACGATTTATTTCCGGTTTTCAGCTTTCTTTTTTTGAAAGGTAAGTGTCGGTATTGCAAGGAAAAAATTTCTTGGCAATATCCTTTGGTTGAAATTGCGACCGGCATCGCATTTGCGGCAGTATTTTTCCAGAAGTTTCAGGATGGAGGATTCAATCTATTTGCTTCAGCTGATTTTCTATTTTCGATTTTTATATTTTCCGCTTTAGTGGTTATTTTTGTCTTTGATCTGAAACACTATATCATTCCTGATAAGGTAATTTACCCGGCTATAGTTGTCGCTTTCCTGCTCTTGATTCTTAATGCGTTTTTTTTGCAAGATGGCTCGAAGACTGATCTTTTTTGGAATCATATGATTGCCGCATTTATTTCCGGAGGATTTTTCTTATTCTTGGTAATTGCTACAAAAGGCGAGGGGATGGGCGGCGGTGATGTTAAATTAAGTGTTTTAATGGGGTTGGTTTTGGGTTTTTTTCAAACTCTCTTGGCGCTTTTTATCGCTTTTGTTTCGGGGGCGGCGGCGGGAATTCTTCTAATTTTGCTGCAAAAGAAAAAAATGAAAAGTATGCTGCCTTTCGGTCCATTTTTGATACTAGGTTTTTTGATAAGTTATTTTTGGGGGAGTGAAATTCTAGGTTGGTATTGGAACATGTTCTTATTATAAAATTCTCTATTTTAGATTTCTGCAAAATACAGAAAAACAGCGGATTTTATCTGGCTGTTTTTGTTTACAATAATAAGGTGAACTGAGGTTCGCTATTTCGCGCAATAAAAAGTGATATTTCTTGGAGTAGCGGGATTTATCCCGCGCGGCTGTCATAGCAGAAAAAGTATTATCTGGCTTGGGATAACCGCGCGAACTAAAGTTCGCTACTCCGAGATGCAATCTGGAATATATAGATTCTCATTTTTTGGAAAATGTCATTTATACAGTACCGGGATTGCCACGCTTCGCTCGCAATGACATGATAAATAGGCTAAAGTTCGCTACTTTGTGCAATAAAAAGTTATATTTCTCGGAGTAGCGGGTTTTAACCCGCGCGGCTATCCCAAGAAATAAATCCATACTTACAATAAAAGATATTGAATACGCGCGAACCAAAGTTCGCTACTCCAAGATACAATATAAACTCAAGTTTGCCATTTAAAAATACAATTTCGTTTGAGTTTTAGGGGCTTTTTGCTATACTTAGGATAGCAAAAAATAAAGCCAGACTAAAATATTTCTATGAATAAAGCAGAAGCAAAAAATCGGATTGAAAAACTTAAGAAAGAGATCAATCATCATCGTTATCTCTATCACGTTCTTGATAAGCAGGAAATTTCCGAGGCGGCGCTTGATTCGCTTAAACACGAACTTTATGTTTTGGAACAGGAATATCCCGAGTTTATCACTCCTGATTCTCCTACGCAGCGCATCGGCGGCAAACCTCTTGATAAATTCAAGAAAGTTACGCATAGGGTAAGGCAATGGTCTTTTAATGATGCTTTTGACGAGAAAGAGATATTGGATTTTGATAATCGCATCCGCAAGATACTTTTTGATTTGGGCGAGAATGTCTCCTCGTCTCTTGATTATACTGCCGAGCTTAAGATTGACGGGCTTCACGTTGTGTTGACTTATGAAAAAGGTTTATTAGTCCAGGGCGCAACTCGAGGCGATGGGAAAATCGGCGAGGACGTTACGCAGAATCTTAAGACTATTGAGAGTATCCCTCTTAAACTTAATCGTGATGTAAATATTATTGTTGAGGGGGAAGTTTTTATGTCCAAGGATATTTTTGATAAGCTTAATCGGGAAAGGGAGAAACGGGGCGAGCCGTTATTTGCCAATCCCCGAAATGCGGCAGCAGGAGCAATTCGCCAGCTTGATCCGCAGATTGCGAAAGAGCGTAAACTGGGCTGTTTTATTTATGATCTTTCTGCTGCGGAGGATTTCGAAGTGCCGAAAACACAGGCGGAGGAGCTTGAACTATTGGATGAATTAGGCTTTCGGGTAAATAAAAATTGGAAGCATATAAAAAAGATTGAAGAAGTGTTTGATTTTCATAAATTTTGGTACGAGCATAAAGAAAAAGAAAATTATTGGATAGATGGCGTGGTTTTGAAACTTAATTTGCGCAGATGGCAGGAGGTAGTTGGTCATACCGGGAAAGCGCCACGCTGGGCCATTGCCTATAAATTTCCAGCGGAGCAGGTGACAACGGTTGTTGAGGATATCCGTGTTCAAATCGGAAGAACAGGCGCGCTGACTCCGGTGGCGCATCTTAAGCCGGTAGCGGTGGCAGGTTCCACGGTTTCGCGTTCGACACTGCACAATCAGGACGAGATTGACAGGCTGGATGTCAGAATAGGTGATACTGTGGTTATTCAGAAAGCGGGTGATATTATCCCGGAAGTGGTAAGTGTGGTTAAGGGTCTTAGGACGGGAAAAGAAAAGAAATTTACAATGCCCAAGAGGTGCCCTTTCTGTGATTCTGAAGTTGTCCGCAAAGAAGGAGAGGTTGCATATTATTGTCCGAGCAAAAGCTGCTTTGCGGTGGAGTTGCGTAAACTTTCTCATTCTGTATCTAAAAAAGCTTTTGATATCGAAGGGCTGGGGCCGAATAAAGTCAAACAGCTGGCGGAAGAAGGATTGATTTCCGATCTGTCCGATGTGTTTGAACTTAAGAAAGGAGACTTGGAAATTTTGGACAGGTTTGGTGAGAAATCGGCGGATAATCTCTTGCAATCGATTGAGAAGAGCCGCGAAATAAGCTTGTCCAGATTTATTTATGCGCTCGGCATCAGACATGTGGGCGAAGAGATGGCGATAACTTTGGCAAAACATTTTTCGACTCTTGAAAAAATAAAAGAATTAAGCAAGGAAGAATTGGAGGCAGTATCGGACGTGGGACCGAAAGTTGCCGAGAGTATTTTTGAATATTTCAGGAATGAAGAAAATTTGGAGCTGATTGAAAAATTGTTAAAGGCCGGTGTGATAATCAAAGAAGACGGAAAAGTTTCAAAAAAATTGGACGGATTGTCTTTTGTGTTGACGGGAAGCCTGGAGAAATTTGGCAGGGAAGAAGCGAAGGAAGCCATTCGCAATCTTGGCGGACAAATGCATTCTTCCGTTTCGAAAAATACCGATTATGTAATTGCCGGCGAAAATCCCGGCAGCAAACTGGAAAAAGCGCAAGAATTGGGCGTGAAAATTTTGAGCGAGGAAGAATTTTTGAAAATGATTGAGTGAAAAACGGGATAAATTATTTTATTTTTGTTTGTGGTTGTTTATGAAATTTCAGGAGGATCATAAGTCTTAAAATATAATCATGAGAATAATAAGAGATTCTGTAATCGCTGTTTGTCTTTTTTCCTTGCTGGCTCTGTTTGGCGCTAGCTCCGTTAAAGCTGCTCCGATTGGAGAAATTTTACATTTGGATTTTGAAGAAGGCAGCGGTACTGTGGCCAATGATGCTTCCGGAAATGGCAATAATGCAACTCTAGGAGCGAGCGTATCTTGGACGACAGGCAAAGATGGCGGATATGGTATAAGGACTACCGGCGTTGCTGATTCCATTCTGACCATAGCCGATGCAGATTCTTTGGATTTGTATAATACTGATTTTTCAATTTCTTTTGATATGCGTCCAAAAGCAGATATGAATTCCATATCTCTTGCTAACGAAATATTGAAAAAACGAACTGCAAACACCAACGGCTGGGTATTGTTTATTTCGCAATATGGAGCGCCGGTAAAGCCGTTATGTATGAACCTGTCTGACGGCACTAGCAATATTGGCGGCATGCTCGCAAATAAACCTTGGTTTATCGATACCTGGACAAATATACTTGTTACTTACAATTCGGAAACCAAAACAATGAATATGTACAGAGACGGTTCGCTTAAATCGAATACGGTTCTGGGTGCATTGGTTAGTTCTCAGACAGTAAAAGAAGCTGTAACCGATTTGATTCTATTTAATCGGCTGGATGCTGAATTTGACAATGTTAATATTTTTAATCGGGAAATTACCAGCCAGACGGAAATCACCAATCTAGCTTTCGGTGCGGATTATTCACAAAAAATATATTATGTTTCCAACACGGGAAGTGATACGGCTTCGGGAACGGAAGCGGAGCCGTTTGCCACGATTGCACACGCTGCGGCGATTGTTCTTCCCGGAGATACGATTAGACTTATGAGCGGTACTTATGCAGGAAATAACATCACTTTCAATGAATCCGGTCTGCCTGATCATCCGATTGTGGTTGAAAACTATGGTGGGGCAGCGCTATTGCAAGGAAGCGGCGAACAATATGGTTTTTATGTAAATAAGGATTATATCTCCTTCCGCGGAATTAATCTTAGCGGTTATCAGTATCCGATCTATTTTAAAAATATGAAATATACGACCGTGCAGAATGTAGCGGTAAGTAATGCGTCGGCGCGTGGCATATATTTTGCTGATTGTTCGGATGTTTATGTAGATAGTGTTAACTTTTCTTCTTCGGTCGGCGACGGTTTGGGTTATTATGGACTAGACAGAGCTGTTATATCGAATGTGACTACCGATGGGGTGTATTTGGGAATCGGAGGACATTATCTCAAAAATTCCACTATAATAAATTTTACTGGCCGCAATGGTTTTACCGGCGTTGAAAGTGTGTTGGGTTCGGGCAATATTATCACAAACTTTCATATCACGAATATGTCTATAGACGGCATGGAATTCAAGACCAACAATACTGACACTTTAGTAGCGGACGGATATATTGAAGAGACTATAAACCATGGCATACATGTGACAGGCGCTGGTTCGGGTATTACTTTTCGCAATATTACTTTTTGGGATAATTGGCACAACCAGCTGGATTTTCATAATGATACTAATGTTCCTATGACGAATATGACGGTAGATGGATGCAGTTTTAATTATCATACCGATGCATATACTACCCATGACATAGTTTCTGTTTATATACATAATCACAATTTGTCGTATATAACAATTATGAATAGCGAGTTTCACGATACGCCGCGGCCGTTGGAAATGTATAATGCAAGGAATATAACGGTAAAGAATAATAAGTTCTGGAATATTCAGGAAATGGTTGAGGGAGATTTGGGGCGCTGGCTGCTAATTGGATCGCTGGGTGATACCGAAGGGGATACGGATAATTATGCAGAAAGGGGAATATTTAATGCTCTCTTTGAGAACAATATTATCTATGGTCCTATTGGATTTGCGGTAGTTTTTTATACGGGAATTTCTACGGATTCTACTTATCCTCTTGGTACTGCTGAAACATATGCCAGGGATATAACTTTTCGAAACAATATTTTTATGAATGTGGCTGATACTTTTATGTATATTAGTGAACAAACTAGGCTACAGAATGTGTATATGAATGACACAGTAGAAAACAGTTCAAGTACCAGTATGGTATATATGAATAAGGCTCCGCTGGAGGCTACGAATGTTTTCCTGAGTCAAGATATAGCAGAAACATATCCATTAAGGAATTCATTTGATTTTCAAATTATTACTTCTATAACCTTCCCTCTCACCATAACCTCCGGTACTTCTTCCGGCTCTTACTCTGAAGGCTCTACCATCACCATCTCCGCCAACCCTCCCTCTTCCAATCAAGCATTCGACAAATGGA
>CAZKLR010000017.1:0-14062 GCA_964553695.1 uncultured Candidatus Saccharibacteria bacterium
TCTTCCGCCGTCTGAATCCATACGGCCGCGCCATTTTTAATAACATATATTTTATCCATTCCCTGGGCCCGTAAAAGCGTACCGTCAGGATATTTAACAAAACCGCTTACTGAATAAAGGCTAGCCTCTTCTGAACTTATTTCTACAACATTTGACCATTTTGCACCGGCTGCGTTAAATACATTCAATGAGGTAAACTCTTCCCGGCTACCGCTCTTTATGCGATAAACCGCCGAAGACCCCTTAGCCTTTACAAGCGTACCGTCAGGATAAATAGCTTTGGCACCAACGGGATAATCGTTAATAGCTGCAGCTGGTATTTCTACTACATTGGCAAAATTATAACCAAGCTTAGACAAAAGAGTCGCTGAAGTTATTTCCCGTTTCTGACCATTATCAACCAAATATACAGTTGTGGTTCCCAGCGCCCGAATCAACGTTCCATTCGAATATATAACATTTGCGCCTGTCTCATATGCATTCACCTCGGAAGCGTCAATAGCTAAGATATTACTCCACTTGTACCCGAGTTTTTCAAATAATGCACCGGAAGTAAAAGTTCGCTTTTTACCGCCATCCATGATATAAACGCTTGGATTATCTTTGCTTTTCAGAAGAGTCCCGTCAGGATAACGCATATTTTCACCCTTCATATAATAGCCCGCTTCGCTATCAGCTTTTATTTTTGTCCAGCTATATTTCAAATAATTAAAAAGTGTCGCAGAAGTAAAGAGCCTTTTCTTGCCTTTTTCTATTAAATAAACATTATTACTGGCATCTTTAATAAGAGTCCCTTCCGGACCGAATTTTATAATTTCTCCCGTTTCATAAAAATCCATCTCACCGGAAGAAATGCTCACTACATCAGACGATTTAAATCCAAGCGTTAGAAAATCGGACTCCGACATACTCAATGCCCTCTTCTTGCCATTCTCCAAATAATATACGGTTCCCTCTCCGCCTTCTTGAATAAGAGTCCCGTCCGGCAGAATTATCATATCTTTATATTGATAAGCATCCAGTTGTGTTTTTGAAATATACTGCACTGTGCGGCTTTGATATGTTTCAGGCAAGGAAGCTTTAGAAGCAAACTTCACCTTATATCCTCCGCTTATTACATATACAGCTTTGGAACCTTCAACCTGATACACATACTTTTGATATGCTTTTTGATATAAAACAGCCTGTGACTGAATGTCGCCAAGTTGATCATAAATTATATTTCCAGGACATTGTGTCGCTGCCACATCTTTGTGACCGACCACGCCATCTATAGTTTTACCTCCGAAACTGCTTTCGTCATTAAGGTCGATTCCGTTATTGGCCGCTATCCAGCCAACCAATTTAGCCAAAGCAGCAGCCACTTTGGGATTCAATTCTGTATTAGTCTGTCCAGCAGAACCATCTTGATAATTACCAATGATGGAAATACCCACACTGCCGGTATTAAATCCGCTGGCGTGTCCTCCCACCGATCCATTCCCGCCTTTTCTTCCTTCATAAATATTACCTTCGGGATCTATCAAATAGTTATATCCAATATCGCCGAAGCCGGTATAATTTGTCCCGTTCTGATCAACCCAGGTCTTGCTGCTGGTATGATATTTATAAATATTATTTACCATACTTTTATATTGCCCGCTGCCGTCAGTATCGGCAACAAGCTTCGTGCTGGCAGTATGGTGGATTATTATTTTTTCCACCTTGGCATATTCAACCGGCCAGGTCATCAAAGATTCATCCGCCCCCCAGGTTTTACGAGATATTATTTCCGGAATATCCGGATTAGACTCTATACTTGCCAAAGAAAATTGCGAGCAAAAGATAGAAAAAGCAAATATGCCAAATATCGTTAATGCTTTAATTAAAATTGGAATGGATATCTTTTTCATAATCATCAAACTTAAACTTAATCAATATTCGGTCCGCTGCCGTAAAATGAAATTTCTCTTTCCGAGACTATAACAACGGAAGACCAATTAAACCGGTTGCGATTAAAAGCTTCAGGACTGGTTATCCATCGTTTTTGTCCGTTCTCTATCATATAAACCATCGGACCTGAGCCTTTTATAAGCGCCCCGTTTGCAAAAGTGTTTTTTGAAAGAGTTTCCCCTTCCGCGTATTGTAATAATTCTTGGTTTGTGAGAGTAACAACCTGTTTCCAGTCAAATCCATAGGAAGAAAAAGTATATTCATCTTTTATCCATCTTCTCTGACCGTTTTCCAAAAGATAAATTTCCGGTCCGGCACCTTTTATTAAAGTCTTATCGGCAATTGCCACATTCATTTTAATATTAACCCCTTCAGAATAAATTTTCAATTCCGTTTCAGAAATTATCAGAATATCTGCCCATTTGTATCCCCTGGAAACAAAAGTTGCCGAATCTACTATCCATTTCTTTTGACCGTTTTCTATGAGATAAACTTTTTCATTGCCAGAAGTCTTCACTAAAGTTCCATCAGGAAGAATTTTATCTTTTGTATATGTAAATTTAATATCCAAAGCAATGGAGTAAGAAGTAATTTGATTGCTTTTTACCATATCATTTATGTTGTGGCAGCTGGGAATAAAGATAATAGAGCTTATTTCATTATCCGCAGAAAGTAAATCGAGATTTCCCACCCCCCTGTAGTCCAAATTTAAAAAATCAATTTTTCTGCTTCCGTCTTTATAATTGACGATAATCGGCAATGAAAAATCACCGGCATCTTCGCCGTTGAAATTTATTTCTATATACAAGCTATTACCCTGAGAATCATCGAGATCAACTTCATAGTAAGCGCTGCTCCAATCTTCTATCTTTGCAGTAAGATTAATTTCCTGGTCGTTATTTTTATCATATATAACCTCCGGTTCCACGTTGAAACCGTATTTCAGATTTTTGTTTTGATAGCCGTATTTGGAATCTACAGTTGCATCATTTATAAAATTGGCTATTGTCCAATTCGTAAAAACCGAGTCCAAGGACGAACCTTTTTGCCCTATAACATAATCAAGATTGTTTAATCCGGCTTTTTTTGTAGGATTCATTTCTCGAAAAATCGCAGAGCCAAATTGTTCCTTGACATACTGAATAAAAATACCGGCAGAAGCATAGTCTCCGCTAGTGTTATTCCAATCGGCAATTGAATCGTCATAGTTCAGTAAAAAGTCCCTTTTTCTTATATATAAGTTGCCTTCCAAAAAATCTTTTCCCGCAGCTTCTTCGGCCAACGAAGATGCCAATTCTGATCTTGCCTCGTTAATCCAAATATCGTCGCTTACCCCCTTGAGCCTAGTTCTTTCATTCCAATATATCATATGCTGCAACTCATGGGCCAAAAAACCTTCCACCTTTTGAGTACCCAGAAAATCAGGATTTAAATAAATCATTTCACTCTCATTGCTTCTGTCATCGACAACTCGGCCTTTGAGATATTCATCATTAGGGTTAAAATATCCCCCGACGGTAGAATTCAAGCGAACGAAAAAGATAATAATTTTTTCTTCATCGTCGATTCCGGGATTCCACTCTTCTCCAAAAACCTCTTTTGTCTTCGGATATATTATGGAGTCAAATTCCTCTCCCAGTTTTTTTATTTTTGAAATCACTTTTTCTTTCTGCAAAGGAGACATTGAATCGTAATATTGTTTTTCAAAATAAAAATAAGCATTATCAGACTCATGGAGTAATGCTGCATCAACTTGGCTCCTGCTATAAAAATCATAACCTTTGTCCACTAAAAAAGATTGTTCCGGATTTATATCGGCTGCCAAAGCAAAATTTTGGAATGCAAGAAAAAACAGAAGAATATAAAGAAATGACCTTATATTTCGAAAAGTAAAAAACTTCTTTCTCTCCTTTTTGATATTCATATGCTATAAATCTTATACGAGTTAAGTATACCAAATATGAAACTGGCGGTCAAAAACAAAGCAGTTCGTCAAAAGTAAAAATTTTAATAACTTTTTCCTTTGCTTATTTTTACGTTTTCTTGTTGATTTTTCTTTTCAAATAAGTAAGGAAATGACTGAATTGAATACAAAAAATACGAAAGTTATTCGTATTTTAGATTTTAGAACCTCCGAATTGCAATTTAACAGACTATGGCAGGATTTCCACTTTTCCACTTCCCGCATTTTCAACCATATTGTCAGCATCGCTTTCTTTTTCTATCTTTTCCACCAAATTATTCAATTGTCTTGTGCGAGTAGTCGAGACAGTCTCGAACTGCTTGGCGGTTGAATTAATGCGCTCTCCCAATTTATCCAACTCAACATTATATTTGCCGAATTCTTCTTTGAACTTCCCAATCAGACCGACTAATCGGTGCAAGTCCTCCTGAATCCTAAAATTGTCATAAGACTGGCGAATCATCCGAGTAATTGCAGCAAAAGAAAACGGACCGGCAATAATTACTTTTTTTCTCATTGCGTCTTCGGAAACTTCTGAAAGTTGATCACAAATCACAGAAAAAACCATTTCATTGGGAACAAAAAGAATTACAAAATCCAGTGTCTTTTCTTCCGGATTTATATAATCACGGCTAGTAACCTGTTTGATTTTCTCTTTTACATCTTTGGCAAACTGATTAAGATGCGTCTTCTTTTCATCATTATTTTCCGCTTCCTGATATTTCACCAGCGATTGGTAGGGAAATTTTACATCAATATTGATCTTGCTTTTGTCCGGAAGTTTAATGGTAAGGTCGGGACGATTAACATTTGTCTCCTGGCGCACATTAACCGTATAATCCAAATCACGCTGAAATCCCAGCATTTTAAGAATGTTTTCCGCCACCTCTTCGCCATATTTTCCACGCAACTGATTGTTCGAAAGAATCTTTTTAAGATCATCCGTAGAATGCTTAAGCTCCTTGGCTGCCTCTTTGTGTTCTTCGATAATCGCTTTCAAATTCGAGATTTCACCCACTCGCGCCTTTTCTGCCTCTTCCAAACGCAAGTTACTTTTATGAATCTCTTCGTCAATTTTGCCGACCAATTCCTTAATTATGTCTTTACGACTATCCAGAAACTGTTCATTACGGCGCATTTTTTCTTCTCCCATTTCCAAAAATCTTTCCCTTTCCATTCTAAGAATTTCCTGGTTTCGCTCTTCTATCTTGCGAAAACTGTCTTCGGTAATGCGACCGCTTAATTCTGCGAGATAGGCAATAATTTTATTTTTAAAAAGCAACGCAAAAAATAGTATTAGCAAAACTGTCCCAAACGCAATAACGAATACTTCAGTTATCTGCATATTTGAAAAATTATATTTAACAAGTTAATTTTAGCATTTTATAGACAAAATAAAAAGGATTAGAAAATAAATATATAATTTCTAAATCCTTAACCACGAACTAGCGTGGGTGTTCCAAATATTTTCTCTATAAATTTCTCAAGACTAATGCTCTTTCCCTGATTCAGATATTGCATAATTGCAATTCTGATAATTATGGTCATATGATATTGGCCATATACCTTTTCTATTCCACCTTCAAAAAAAACATTGCAACCGACAGGCCTACCGCAATATAAAAAAACTGCCTGCCTTACCTGTCTTAATAATTCTTCTCCTTTCGGAAGAAAGGAAGTCATTACATATTTTTGTTCTGGTATAATAATATCACCTTATACACTGTTTTGTTTTAAATAATAATACCATAAAATATTATTCTTGTAAAAATTATAAGCACTATAAAATATTTTATTAAACAAGAAAATTATAAAATATTAAGAAAGATGAATAATAAAAGAGACCAAAAAGATTTGTGCTTCTTGGTCTATTTTTAAAAGTTTTTAGTTTTTATTTTTTCAAGTAAGAATAGAGCCCAAAGAAAAATAGTGCTATACCCAATATAATCTCGCCGACACTTTCTAAAACACTGTTTTTAGCTTCTGCCTGCGGTAGTTCTGTTGGTGATGGCACCGGAGTTTCTACGGGAATTTCCACATAGGGAGTTTCCGTAGGCATCGGCTCAGGTTCCGGTTCAATAACCGGAGAAGGGGCTGGTGCTGGAACATTAATCGTCCGGGGAATAACATTCACAGAGAAGCTTTCTCTTTTTACAGGACTTTCTTTACCAAATTTGTTAACTTCTATTAAAATGTTTTTATCCCCCGCCTCAAAAAAGCACTCCGCCCCTAGATTATTTTTCCGACCCTGAATATATTCCAAATTGTCTATAAATCTTTTATAACCACTTTGATCCTCGACATAAATACTAATGGTAGCATTTATGTTCAGGGAAGTGCCCGTTAAATCAATGACGGATTTCTCTCCTGCGACAATTTCCGCAGGAACAGTTTTGCACATTATTTTCTCTGACCTTTCTGTATCGTTTACATAAAAATCAGATTCTTTATAGTAAACATAGCCAGCCCTTGTAGCGGTAAGATTTATATAATATTTATAACCACCCTCCAACGTTTTCTTTTTTTCATTACCGGAAAAAGTTTCGTCATAATCTATTTTCGGACATGTTATATGCCAAATCAGATCATAAGTCTCCATATCTTTGCTTGCAGCAGAAAATTCTATTCGCCCTTCTTCCACGAAAGATTCGGGGCTTATAATTTTCAAGTCTATGTCTTCTTCCGGCTCTTCTACATCAAAAGCAATTGTCATTTGCCGGCCTATATTTTCTCCATTTTTGTTTTTTGCGAAAAATATCAACTCGCCTTTTCCGGAGAAATCATCTTTGACTTTGAATAAAGCTTTGTAATTTCCGTTTTCAATCCATTCTTCTTGAAATATAAAAAATTTTTCCTTATCTGCATAATCAATAATATAATCTTTCGGCGTACCTTCTTCAAGCACTACCGTAACTTCAAAAATCTGCCCACTTAGGATAGACACATTTTCCGATTCTTCAATCTCCTCACCGTCTATTTTTATTTTTTCAATTCCAACGCCGCTCTCCTCATGCGCCAATGCGACAGAAACAGACAATAAACAACACAATATAATTAAACTCAAGGTTTTCCTTATGATCATAATAAATACCTCTTTTGTTTATTTTTTGTTTTTGTAATTATTTTAAATGAGCTTGAATTGAAGCATAATCATAACCCGTCTATTAGTCAATAAGATACGCACAAAGAGCTTTTAGGGCATTTTAAAAACCAGAGCAGTTTCTCTAGTTTTTTATTCTTGAGAAGAAAACGGTCTTTCTCCGTTCTGAATTCCTCTTCTCTATTTTTCTATAATATTTGTTTTTATCGTTCTTATACTTCCTTCCCTTGTATTCCAGGGAAAAACGATCATTTCGATTTTAGATTTTTTATTATTTTTACTGTTTTTGTTTTTCATCATCCTCTCAACCCGAAGAAATTTTGGGTATTGGAGGCAAGAAAGAAAAATTATTCTGGATTATTTTTTTTCTTATCTTTTCCTTATTGTTATCTTCTGTTCCATTTTCTGTTTCATTTTTATCCGTTTTAGATACAACAACAGAAGAAAAATCTTCATTGATCGGCGCACGGATTGTTATATTTTTCTCTGCACTACCTAGTGATATCCAATTCGAGTCCCATACTGTAATATTCACAGTATAGTTTCCGTTACTAAGGTTTGTGCATGTTTGATTATTCCCTATGATTATGATGCACATAGAACCGTCAACCGTGTCATTCTCCGGACATATTATCCAACGAATGATACAGTTTTTTTCTTGTTCCCCCAGATTAGTCTTCACGCATAGATTAATCCAATTCTGTGGAATAACCAGGAGGGTTTTAGGTCTCTCGATATCAACACTAACATTAGTAGAGCTAATATTTAAAGCCTCAGGTTTTTTTCTGATGGTTACGTTTTCCTCTCCATAACCACGACCGTTATGTTCGTCACGGTTATTATTTGCGGAGTCAGAAACGTCAGAGTCATCGCTGCTATCATCCTCCGCACTTTCATCCGAATAGCCTTCTCCCGCAGGAGTATCTTCAGAAGAATCTTCATTATCCCCGGAAACGCCAGAATCGCTTTCATCAGAATCACCGCTTTCAGGGCAAGTGTCTTCCGGCGGCTTGGGACAAATTTGATCTTCCGTTTTATCAGGACATTCAGATTCAGCGGGAGATTCTTCACAATTTTCCTGCAAATTTTCCTCACAGACATTCTCAGAAACGTCTGTATCGCATTCCTCCTCTGGAGAAGAAGGACAACCAGTTTCTGCTACATTTTCGCAAGCACCCGCACAAGGAACTAGCAAACAAAGCAGAAAAACAAGAGCAACAAGCAAAACTTTAGTCAGTTTTTAGACCTCCTGTAAATTTTGTTTTTATTTAAATTTTGTTTTTCGATTATAACACAAAACGGGAAAAAAGCAATAGCTTATCCCCGTTTATGTTAAAACTTTTAACCTGTTTTTAAACCAAATAACTAAAGAGAAATACTCCTTTTCTTTCTTTTGCTAATTCTTACGAACCCATAAATATCCAAAATAAGCGCTCCTCCCAAGATTGCAAAAAATTTCCAATTATTTTTCTCGCTTTCAGCAATCTCCTTCAGAGGCCTCTCGGAAATATTCTTTGATCTGATTGAAGACAGATTCTCAGAGCTGGAAATACTGTCAACGAGATTCGTGAAAAAGATTTCATTATCAGATATAGCCTGCATAAAGCTGGGAGAAACAAAATCGCTGTCTCCCACCACAACCACCTGGCCCGTACCGTTAGTTGAAGAAGAAACTGCCGCTATTATCTTTTCCCCGCTATTAGCGAAAGATAAATTGTTTTCAGGAGAGATGTTAATGTTTTCGGAAATGACAGCCGAATCATTGCTTGAAGTAATTAGATTTTTAATTTCCCAGCCGGTGACATTTTCAATTTTCAAAGAAGAAACCCAAAGAAAAGCCAAGGACTGTACTTTTGAAAGTGCAGGATGATCACTAAAATTTTCCTTTAAAGTCTTAACCCAAAAAGGATAGTTCGCTGACATATATTGCGTGCCAAAATAAGTAGGCTGAGCATAAGTTATAGTCAGATTGGATTTGTCATATAACAAATTATCCTCAATTTCTATTCCATATTTTTTGGTAAAATCGCTAACATTGTTTTCTATCTTCTTTGACACAAAACCTTGCTCAAAATCCGGATTTATTTTCTCCGCTAAGACTACAACTTTGCCTCCTTTTGAAACAAAATCATCCAAAACAGCAATTTCCTGCTCGCTCAGCTTGGTTTGCGGTCCGGCAATAATAACAGTTGCTGGATTTACTAACTCTTTATTTGAAGTCTCGGTCTTTGCAGCACTGGACGTTGGAAGTTTGTCTTCTTCTCCATTATAGATATAAAAACCTTTGCTATCCCCTTCAGACGCTATTGAAACTTTTTGAATATCATAGGATTTGGCAAGATCATCAGTGCTCAAATCTTTCTCTTTATGTCCTTTTAAAAGAGCAATCATTTCTTTTTGATCTTTAGAAACGGAAGAGACGGCAGAAATAAGATCATATTCAAATCCCTCTAAAGACGTCATAGCAGACAAAACTTCCGTTTTTGCGCCATCATCTTCGCCGGAAGAAATTTCTGCTCCAAAGAAAAAATTCTTGATTTCCATTTTGTCCTTTTCTACGACCTCACTCTGCAATTGCATAATTCCTTTTTGCCCTAATTTTTGAATTGTTGCAGTTTCGTTGTCCGGCTCTTCATATTTCACCTCTAGTTTTCCTTTTGCCAAATCCTGATATTGATTCATTAAATCCTGAATTTGAGTTTTGAAAACCAGATAATCGGAAGGCAGATCCTTTGACATATAAAACGTAACTTTTACTGGCTTCTGCAAATTTCCTAAAATATTTTTTGAGACATCCGAAGCGGTATAAATTTTATCCGAAGTAAGATCGAAATAAAAGGATTTCTGCGAAACGAGAAAATTTAAAGCCAGCAGAAAAATGGCAAACACAACCAGCGAGCCCTCAGACGTCTTGATTAAATTTATATTTTTCGGTTTTTTCAAGATTTTCTTCAGTTTCAATTTCATAAGTTTTATAATATTAAATGGTTGACAAAAATTAAATTTTATTGTAAATTGCGGCCATGTGCGATATAAGATCTACAGACGATTATTTAAGAGCAGAGAGCAGAAGAGGATATTTATTCTTTTTTTTAATTATCCTTAATGTAATTGTGATAGCCCCTTTAGTTATTTACCTCGTAGGAATTTGGATTAAAAGCCAAATGATTCAGAATATTGTCATTGCTGTCTATCTATTAATAATAGTTAGTACATTGTATTTATTGGCAAGGTAAGGCAAAAAATAAAAAACGCCTTACTTCTTTTTTTATTTTCAAAAAACTATTTCCAATTCCTTTCCCCTACGGCTTGAACATTCAAAAATAAAAAGAAAGCCACAATTGAAATATAATAAATCAAATCTTTAACCGATAATACGCCTCGAAGAATCGAATCAAAGTGAGTTGCCAAGCTCAGATTTTTGCCGATAATAGCAACAATTCCTGGCATCGAATCCAATATGAACGAGTTCCCTACAAGATAAAAAACAAGAATTATCACCGAAGCTAAAAGAAAAGAAACGATCTGATTTTTTGTTACGGAAGAAACCCAAAGACCGATTGCAATATAAGCGGCGCCTAAAAATATCGTCCCCAGATAACCGGCCATTATAATTCCCTGGTCAGGTTCGCCCAGATTTCCAAGCATTACCGGAAGAGGAAAAGTCAGCGCTAATAAAATTATTAAGAAAAGAAAAGCCGAAAGAAATTTGCCAAGAACTACCTGAATATTTTGCACAGGAAAAGTCAACAAAACTTCTACCGTTCCGCTCCTTTTTTCTTCCGCCCAAGAAGACATAGTAATCGCAGGCAGAATAAAAATCAAAATTATCGGCATAAGAGAGAAAAACGATCTCATTGAAGCTTGGCCGCTGATAAAAAAACTCTGCATAAAAAACCACCCGCTGGCAATTAGAAAAACACTGGTGACAATATAACCTAGCGGCGAATTAAAATAAAAATTCAGCTCTTTTTTTGTTAGAGAAATTATTTTATTCATTTTCCTTATTAGTTAAACCGATAAAAATATCTTCCAGATTTGTCTGCTTTCTTTCAAGCGCCAAAAGCCCGGCGCCTTCAGAAACAACTACTTGAGCAAGCTCGGCTCTGACATCATTTTCTTTTTGCACTCCAACTATAATTTTGCCGTCTTCCATTTTTACATCAATCACACCTTCAACATTTTTCATTTTTTCAACAAGACCGGGAACGTTTTTCCTAATTTCCATTTTTATAGAGTCAGTTCCTTCCTTAGTTTTTTCCAGCTCTTCCGGAGTTCCGTCCGCAACAATTTTTCCTTTATTGATAATAATAACACGAGAGCAAGTTGACTGAACTTCAGAAAGAATGTGACTTGATAGAATCACCGTTCTTTCTTTCCCAATTTCCCTGATAAGATCTCTAATCTCGATTCTCTGATTAGGATCAAGGCCGGTTGTCGGTTCGTCGAGAATTACAATCTTCGGATTATGAATAAGGGCTTGAGCTATTCCAACTCTTTGGCGATACCCCTTGGAAAGTGTCCCAATTTCAGCATTTCTTTTTTCTCCAAGAGCACACTTCCTTATGACCTCATTTACCTTTTTGTCAATTTCTTCCGCATCAACCCCCTGCATCTCGGCAATAAATTGCAAATATTCGCTCACCAGCATATCTTCATAAAGCGGAGCTTGTTCAGGAAGATAGCCAATGCGGCTTTTTATCCTCTGCTCAAGAATAGGTTTTTTAACATTCATACCGTCAATTTCGATTTCTCCGGCTGTGGGTTTAAGAAATGAAACTAAAATCCTAAGAAGAGTTGTTTTGCCAGCGCCGTTAGGTCCCAAAAGTCCGACCACTTCGCCTTCTTTCATCTCGAACGAAATATCGTTTAGAGCGACAAAATCTCCATATTTCTTTGTCAGATTATCAACTTTTATCATTTTTATTAAAATTATATTTAAAATACAAAATAGAACTTGCTAATAATTTTACAACTCAAAAAAACAAAATGCAAACCAATGGTCGTTACATATTGCTTTTATAAAACCATAGATCATGAATATTCTTCCAGATCTTGTTTCGCAAACTGGTTAAAACATTTGTTCATATTTCCAAGAACATTTACATAGTAATTTAAAAAGAAATTGTGAAGCTTGTGCCAGTTCTTCTCATTATACATACCATCTATACCTAAGCTTTTCATATTTTCAAAAAACGCTTCATTTTCTTTGTGCATAACAATATCTTGCAATGCCCCGTTCAGCTGCCGGAAACCATAAAAGTTATAACCTATCCCGGCTTGAACATAATTCAAATATAAGAAAAGTTCGCTTAGGGATGAGCCATTCTCGATAGTGGGAATTTTCATCAATAAATCCCCTTTTTCCTGCTCACTAAATTTATATCCTTTTATTTGAGGATTTATAGTATGAATTATTTTTATCAAACCTTCGCACAAACCCAAAAATACCGCATAATCATCCATACATTGCGACTGATGAATAAGCAGCTCCGTATCGGTAAAAATCCTAAAGCCAAATTTATCACTGTGCAAAACCTTATTGTTAATCTGCTCTCTTAGAATGCCAATTTTAATCACTGCGTCCGTATTGCTATAAATTATTCTGTCATTTTCTCTGCTTTTGGCATCTCTATTATTATATTTATTTAAAATATTGGCTGCTTCTTTTCCTCCGTTTTTTAGCATAAACTTCGCAATTTTTTTAGCACTTTCGGAATTACAGAATATTAACTTTTTAGCAAGACTAACTTCAAGTTTAGTATTTAAAAACTTTTCCGTATAACTCTCAATTAGAAAATCAACCTGCTTATCATTACAAAATTCCATAAAATAATTAAGCATTACCGCCTTTTCTGCTACGCTGATATCCTCGGATAAAATCGCCCGCTCAAGAATCTTATCAAAATCTTGTAAAATATTCGCAGCAAAAAGATATTCAAGAACGCAATGGATTTTCAAACTATTGAGATTAAAATCGTGATGGAAATCCGGACTAGTATAATCATTCAAATACATAATCGCCATCTTATTTGCTATGTCGCTGAAAAACCTTCTTTCTGCCATAAAGAAAAGAGCAATAGGGATATGTTCTTTTTGGATCTCGTAATTTTCCAGAAGCTCATTCAAGCGCCGGCCCAAATCCGGATAATCCAATCGCGATAGATTCCACAAAAAATAATAACCTATAGAGGAATGTTTATATTTTTTATAGCCATCTATAATAGGATATACGAATACACTGCTGCCATTTTCTCCCATATATTCCAAGATATCGGAAATTTCTTGTCTAGCGCTGGCATTATAAAGCTCAGAAATAAGTTTGGAATTATCCTCTGTATACATAAAATAATAAATGTTATGCCCTTGTTATATATTACGTAAAAATAATAAATTTATTACAAAAATCTAAAAAATAAAGTACAATAAAAATTCTATCAAAAGTCAATTATTCATTTATATTCTATATTTTCATACAAAAATCAAAAAAGCGCAACCTTTTTGAAACTGCAAAATAACTATAAAAAATCTATTTCTGTTTCAAAATATCCCTTATTTCTGTTAAAAGTTTTTCTTCAGAAGATAACTGGATTATCTTCTTTTCTTCTTTACTTTTATCTTCCTGCTCTTTCCTGCTCGTTCTAATTTTATTATAGAACTTAATTACAGAAAAGATAGCAAAAGCTACAATCAGAAAGTCAATAACTGTTTGTAGAAACACGCCATAATTGATTGCAACTTCCGATGAAGACGCAGTTGCTTCCTTTAGAACAAATCTTAAATCTTTAAAATCAACCTTTCCCAAGAGAAGTCCAATTGGCGGCATTAAGATGTCACTGACCAAAGAAGAAACTATTTTACCAAATGCATTACCAATAACTACAGCCACGGCTAAGTCGAAAGCGTTGCCTTTTATAGCGAATTCCTTAAACTCTTCAATAATTTTCATATTTTTAGATAAAAAATTATATAAATAATTTTAAAAATCTTTTTTACACTCAGGTTAGCGCAATTTATTACGCACCTGCACCAACGAAATATTTGGAGTAGCGGGATTTATCCCGCGC
>CAZKLR010000018.1:0-2531 GCA_964553695.1 uncultured Candidatus Saccharibacteria bacterium
TGCTCCGCGAGAGGGACTCGAACCCCCGACCAATTGGTTAACAGCCAACTGCTCTACCACTGAGCTATCGCGGAATAAATATCGGTAATCAAAGACTACAGATTTAAGTATAGCGTTTTTTTTTCATACGTCAAGAAGAATTGTGTTTAAACCCCACTTATACATTATAATACTGGACAGTAGTCAAGGATAAGTCCTGCTGCTACAAATATATTCCAGAGCAGCAGATTTCAGGCTGCGTAAATACCTTTTTAACAATCTTCTTACAACAAAAAGACAGCAGAGCGGGATAAATCCCGCCGCTGCAATATACTTTTAAACTAGTAATCCATTAATTTCTTGGCGCTGCGATGTTTGCGAATACGCTCAAGAGCCTTGGCTTCAATCTGGCGAATACGTTCACGGGTAACGCCAAATTCCTGACCGATTTCCTCAAGAGTATGGGTCACTCCATCTTCCAGACCGAAACGCATCTTCAATATTTTCTGCTCCCGGGGAGAAAGCTCCACTAAAATCTCTCTTACGTATTCTTTCAGCAGCTGCCTGCCCGCTTGCTGCGAAGGCAAAACCGTTTCCGTATCCTCGATAAAGTCCCGCAAAGTGCTCTCATCATCATCTTCACCAATAGAAGTTTCCAGCGAAATAGTGTCTTGAGAAATCTTCATAATATGGCGCACCTTTTCCACATCAATTTCCATCTCGGAGGCAATTTCTTCCGGCAACGGTTCGCGTCCCAGATCTTGAACCAACCTTCGCACCACTTGTGAAAATTTATTAATAGTTTCAACCATGTGAACCGGAATACGAATCGTGCGCGACTGGTCAGCTATGGCACGAGTAATCGCCTGACGAATCCACCAAGTGGCATAAGTAGAAAATTTATAACCTTTCTTATAATCAAACTTCTCCACTGCACGGAACAGACCAATATTGCCTTCCTGAATAAGATCCAAAAGGCTCAAATTGGAACTGCGCCCCACATATTTTTTAGCAATGCTAACAACCAGACGCAAGTTTGCTTCCGCCAGCTGCTGCTTTGCCGCCATATCCCCTTTCTCTTTTCTCTTGGCCAAAGCCACTTCTTCTTCCGCCGACAAAAGCGGCACACGCCCGATTTCACGCAGATACATCTGAACAGAATCATTAGAAATATTGTCCAGAGAAAGATTCTTCATATCTGTGTCAACTTCTTGTTTGCTCTTTTTCCCTTCATCTTCTCCGGCATCTTCGATATCAATAATATCCACCGTATCTTCAACTTTTATATTATATCTTTCCAGCTCATCATAAAGCTCTTCAAGCCCTTCAATATCTTCTTCAATATCGGGGAAAATATGTATAATTTCCTGTTCGGTCACAAAACCTTTGGACTTGCCTCGATTTATAAGCTCCAACAATCTCTTATCTTCAACTTCACTGGCATCTTCGCTCATTCTGTCAGCTCGTTTAACTGCCGGCTTTTCAACTTTTTTTACTTCGGAAATCTTCTTTTCCTTAGTCTTAACCTGGCCTGTGGGTTTTATCTTTTTTCTCTCTGCCTTTTTACTTTCAACCTTTAAATTCTTCTTGGCTTTCACAGTTTGGCTTTTCTTTTCTGCAGTTTTTTTTGTTGCTTTTGCGGATTTTACTGCAGCTTTTACAACATTTTTTTTCTGCTTTTCCTTGTCAGCCTTTGTATTTTTTTTCACAACCATATTTTTATTGTTAATTTTCTTTTTTTGTCTGTCTTTTTTTGGCCTTAGCGCTATTCCGATCTTTTTTCTCGGCCAACTTTCCTCCACTCTTTTCTTATTTTGCTTTTTTGCAATCATAGTCTTTTCTAAAAATTAAAAGTTCAACTCCGCCCTAGAAGCATTAATTTCTTCTTTCTTCTGCAGCATAAGTGATTGCTTTTTACCGAGCTCTTCCAGAAGTTTTGCATTTCCTTCTCCTTCCGCTTCTTTAATCTTGAATGCAAGCTTCTCCAGCTCTTTTTTAAGATTTATCTCACGCAAAACCACTATGCATTTTTCCGCTTCCCGAAGAGGATTTAACTCTTCTTCGTCCAGGTTGGATTCAACGCTAAAAACAGCTGCATCAAGCAAAAAAGAAAGATTCTGCGAACCATTCAGATAAGAAAGCTTATCTGCTAATTTTAGTTTTATTTGTTCCAAATCTTCTTTTCTCAATACACCGTTATTTTTGTAAAAATCCTCAATTGTACAATATATTTCTAAAAAATCCTTATCTTCAAACAGTTCTTTAAGCTCCGCAAACATTTTTCCGAAAGCGCCGGGATTTAGAAAGATGAAGCCCAATAAGTTTTCCTGCAATCTGTATTCCCTGCTTAAAACCATCTTCTTTTCATTTCCCCTTTTTGCAGCCTCAATTTTGCGGACGCCCTGACCCTTCTTCGCCTCTTCCAAAATGCCAGATAAAACCTTGTCGTCAATCCCAATTTCTCCAGAAAGTTTTTGCAAATAAAAATTCTGCTCAATCTTATTGGAAACTTTTGAGATAACATTCAGAAGCTCTTGGGCAATTTTCTTTTT
>CAZKLR010000018.1:2631-8758 GCA_964553695.1 uncultured Candidatus Saccharibacteria bacterium
ACATCAACATTTCCTTCTACCATTATACAAGCATCTTTCTGTCTTATATAAACCTTTGATTTATCAAGTCCATATAAAACTTTTCCTTTATTATACACTAGTGTCTCCGGCGTGTTAATATATTTAGCGCTCGACTCGTCTCCTCCCGGCATAACACGCGAGCTAAAACCAACCGTCTGACCGGCGATATTGTTCACCGGAAACATTATGCGACCGCGAAAACGATCATAAATTTTTCCAGAATCATTTTTGACTGTCATGCCAGCCGCCAATATATCTTTTTCCTTGAACCCTTTCTTTTTCAGATAATCGCTCAGAAGATTCCAAGAGTCGGGAGCAAACCCCAATTCAAATTTCTCAATCATTTCATCAGTAATGCCACGCCCTCTCAAATATTCATACGCTTTCTTTCCGCCCTTTATTTTAAGGCATTCTTTATAAAGCTTTTTAGAAACCTCAATTATATCCAAAATCGTGCTCTTTTCCCCTTTATCCTTGTAATCAATCTTTTTCAGCTGAACACCCGCTTTTTCCGCCAAAAGTTTCAAGGCATCCACAAACTCCACGCCCTCTATTTTCATAACAAATGAAAAAATATCTCCTCCTTCGCCGCAGCCAAAACAATGCCAAGACTGACGTTCAGGACTTACTATAAAAGAAGGGGTCTTTTCATTATGAAAAGGACAACAAGCTTTCAGATTTCTTCCCGCTCTCTGAAGCTGCAGATATTGTCCTATAACCTCTTCTATGTTCAATTTGGATTTTATTTCTTCAACAGACGAATCTTGCATATATGCGTATATAATACCTCTAGGTTAAGATTAACATTTCTGCCAAACAAGGTCAAACAAAAAGAAAGTCCATTAAAAACTTTTCTTCTTAACTCCATTGCCGCCATTTTTATATCTTCTTCTCCCCCGCTCCTTAAACAATATTTGTTCCTTAAATTCTTCCACATCCCCTTCCCCGCAAAAAGGGCAAATGTAGCAAAATCCAGCTTTCTGACGAAATTTCAAGAACCTGAAAATTGATAAAACTTCAAGAAAAAATTTCTTCCAAAAATATCTTTTGGCGAAATAATAATAAGCTTCATGCTCGCTGATCGGCATCTGGTCCCTTGGACATTCCGGATTGCGGCAGATAAGAGCATCGGACTTATAACGCATATAATGCTTGAAATCAGAAGAAGGATTAAAGCTTTCCCAGTCTTTGTAGGATTTGAAATGATTTTTAAAAAGATGCCTTCTGTACCAAATCTTTCTTTTGATCATCTCTTTAAGTTTAAAGATTATAACACAAAAGCATACCACGAAGGTATGCTTTTGACAAATGCTTAATTAAAAAATGCCGAGAATAAAAAACAAATCTCGGCTCTAAATTTTACTTTATCTTTCTTATTGCTTTATTTTTATACCTGTATCACATAATAATTATTGGCATTAGACACACCGCTACCTGTATTTGGTATTTTGTGCATCATAACTATGCCCTCACCATTCTCATTGTAATCCCAATTTTGATCCCATACTATCATTCCATTTCTATTTCCATATTGATCGTAGGTATATTCTCGGAAAATTGCTGCGTGACATGACACACCATCCGAAACATATGCATACCTTCCTTTTCCTGAACTCCAAACAAATCTTGCTATCGTAGTGCCAGGAGATATTCCCCCATCCATAACATGTGCACCTTGATACCAACTATCTGTGACAACTGTGCTATGTGCAAGATTCTTTACCATACTTACACATTGCCCCCAATTATACCCTTGATAATCAGCCATTATTGTAGCTGTTACTAAACCATAATATAACGCTGGAGCTTTATATCCAGCCTCGAAATATTCTCCGCCTCCATACCAGTTTAGCACATAGGCATTTGCTCCAACATTATATCATGCTCCAGAATAAGTAAAGCTATTCAAAGTATTCAAGTTGTTACTTGTTACTGCCAGATTTGTGTATGCTTGCACAGGCGTTGCAATCGCAGCCGTTGTCATTACAAATACCATTGCAATCAATAATGTTTTTATTTTTGTCTTGTTTATCATCTTCTCACATCTTCATTAATCTTGTTTTCTATTTTTATCATTTTTATTCCCAAATCTACACCATAAATTTTCTCAGTCTGCATTCCTATTCTTGTTCTTGTTTTATTTTTTCAAAGAACTCTTAATATACACCTCCTTAATTTTCATATAACAATAAGAAATACAATCTGTCAGATTAAAACTTTAGAAAAATTTTATCTACTAAAGAGCATATAAAAAAACGATTTTCTGATGATTTAAATAGAAATCTTGAAAAAATCATAAGAAAAAGATCTAAAATTTGACTGGATAAATTTTAGTATTATTCTAGAAGTAGTAATATCAATTTGTTAAATCTTTTTTATAAAACTATGAAAAACAAAAATGCGATCCTATTGATTTTAGTATTAGTTTTAGGTATGTTAATCGGAGGAGTACTTGTAAAATATACCACACCTCATTGCAATGACAGCATTTCTGATAACAATGAAATTTCCAATTCCGACGATAATGAGATTCCAAATCCAACAGTTTCAACTTCTGTTGAAAACAATAAAAGCAATGAACCAGAAAATGCGAATGCTGTAATAGACATAACATATACTACTTTCTCCTCCCCTAAAGCGGATTTCACCTTTGAATATCCGGATACGTGGGTTTATGACGAAAGAGAAAACAATGGTATAATAAGTTGGGGATTTTACTCAAAATCTATCGATAACCACAATAGTGTGCCTTATCTTGAAATTCAATCTCCAATTATGGATGCCGGGGCAGTCGGTTTTTCAACCGGAGCTCCTGATCTGGAAAAAGGAGAACCTCTTCGTCCTTATCATAATGCTATCTATGTTTTTGCGACTAATGACCCTAGCACATTCGTAACTTATCAATGGGGCGGGAGGGGAAAACTTGAAAATGGAAGTGGCTATGTTTATTGGGAAAAAGGACAATATTTTATAAATTCCTCTTCTTTGTCTGGCCATAATAAATATAACTTTATGAGAGTTAATCCAATTCCCGAGAAAGGACAAGAGATCGGATTACATATAGCTCAAAGTATTAAAATAAAATAAGATTTATCAATCAAAAAACAGCCTTAATGATTAAGGCTGTTTTTATATATTATAGTAATATTTATTTCCCACTCGCGTTCTTCTCTGCCAATTCCTGCGCCAGGTTCTTCGGAAGTTCCTGGTATTTCTCAAATTCCATAGAATAGCTTGCACGTCCTTGGCTCATTGAACGAACCTGGGTTGAATAACCAAACATAGCGCTAAGCGGAACATGGGCAGTAATAACCTTTATTCCTTGTCCTCGGTCGCCCATATTTTCAATCTGGCCTCTCTTGGAACTTAAATCTCCCACGATGTCGCCCATAAATTGTTCCGGAGTAACAACCTCAACTTTCATTATAGGCTCAAGAATTACCGGATTGGCACGCTTGAATCCCTCTTGAAAAGCGAGAGAACCTGCGATTTTGAAAGCTGCTTCTGAAGAGTCAACTTCGTGATATGATCCATCATAAACGGTTGCTTTTATATCAATAGCAGGGTAACCGGCAATCACACCGCGAGCCATAGCTTCTTCAATACCTTTTTGAATTGGTTTTATGTATTCTTGAGGAATAACACCACCTTTGATTTCATTAACGAATTCAAAGCCTTTTCCACCTTCAAGCGGTTCAAGACGGATCCAGCAGTGTCCGTACTGTCCTCGTCCACCTGACTGACGAACATATTTTCCTTCAGCTTCAGCGGTGCCTTTTATAGCTTCACGATAAGCAACACGGGGTTTTCCAACATTAGCTTCGACTTTCATTTCGCGCATAAGCCTGTCCACCAAAACTTCCAAGTGAAGTTCTCCCATTCCGGCAATTATGGTCTGTCCGGTTTCCTCATCGGTATGCACCTTGAAAGTAGGATCTTCGTCAGCGAGTTTCTTCAGAGCCATGCCCATCTTTTCCTGATCAGCTTTAGTCTTAGGCTCGATCGCCACCTGCATAACCGGTTCCGGAAAAGTCATCTGTTCCAAAATTATAGGGCTCTTTTCATCACAAAGAGTATTTCCGGTTGTGGTATTTTTAAGTCCTACAGTTGCAGCAATACCTCCGGCATAAACTTCATCAATTTCTTCACGATGATTGGCATGCATTCGCAAAATACGGCTAATTCGTTCCTTTTCTCCAGTACTTGTATTCAACAAATAAGTTCCAGCCTTCAAAACTCCGGAATAAACCCGAAAGAAAGTGAGCTGCCCCACAAAAGGGTCGGTAGCAACTTTGAAAGCTAAGATTGAAAGAGGTTCGTTGTCGTCAGCCTTTCTTTCAATTTCCTGGTCGGTCTTAGGATCGATTCCTTTGATTGCAGGAACGTCTATTGGAGAAGGCAAATATTCGATAACACTATCCAAGATTGGCTGAACTCCTTTGTTTTTAAGCGCAGTTCCGCAGTGTACAGGGAAAAGTTCTGTATTGATCGTAGCCTTTCTCAAACCTCTTTTTATTTCTTCTTCAGTGATTTCTTCGCTGTTCAAGTATTTTTCCATCAAATCATCATTATGCTCTGCAACTCTTTCAACCAAAAGAGCTCTCCACTCCTCAACCTTGTCTTTCATATCTTCCGGAACCTCACCTTCAATCACATTTTGACCGCTTTCACCTTCAAAATGATAAGACTTCCTGCGAATCAGATCAATTACTCCTTCAAAGCTTTCTTCAACTCCAATCGGAAGTTGAACAGCAACAGCGTTCTTATTAAGACGCTCTAAAATAGAGTCGAAACTTCTGTAGAAGTCCGCCCCCATACGGTCCATCTTATTTATAAAACAGATTCTTGGCACACTATATTTATCTGCCTGGTGCCATACAGTTTCGCTCTGGGATTCCACGCCGGCAACACCATCAAATACTACTACACCGCCATCAAGCACGCGAAGACTGCGCTCTACTTCCACGGTAAAATCTACGTGTCCGGGAGTATCAATCAAATTAAATTGATGACCTTTCCAGGTACAAGTCGTAGCAGCAGAAGTAATAGTGATTCCTCTCTCTTTCTCTTGTTCCATCCAGTCCATTGTTGCTTCTCCGTCATGAGTTTCACCGAGTTTATGGCTCACTCCGGTAAAAAATAGAATTCTTTCTGATGTGGTCGTTTTTCCGGCATCAATATGAGCAATGATTCCAAAATTTCGCACCTTGTCAATTGGATATTGTCTAGGCATATTTTTCCTTAACTTTAATTAAACAATTTAAAAATGTTTTAAATAGACATAAACCACCAGCTTTTTCGGCTGGCGAATCATTTCCTACTTTTCACTTGGCTATTATATTATAAAAAGATAGGAGTGTCAATTTTATGCAATATTTAAAGAAAAAAAACAAAAACACTGTTTTGAAAAAGAGAGATCTCTATAATTTTACAACCGATGAATATTATATTGTTATAAACAAAAGAAGAGATGTGTCTTAAAAGCATCTCTTATAAATTCATTTTAATATATTTTTTAAAATAAGATCTGGCAAAATCTTATTTTTAATTATTGGCGATAAACGGGGCGACCCTTCTCGCCCGATCCAATGAAATTGTTTTATCTCCGAAGAAGGTTTTGGATCTTCCGTGATCTGACCTTGGTATAATTTTATTGACACAAATTTCCCTGGCATTCCAGCAGCAACATCAATATATTCACCAAGATAAACAAGGTTTTTATCATCAAGTTCCACGCCAAGCTCTTCTTGTATTTCACGAATAAGACATTGCTCGTCAGTTTCATCTTCCTCCACTTGACCTCCAGGCATTATAAAATCTGAAGTTACATCGCCCTTATATTTTTCGCATACCAAAAACTGCGTCTTTTTATCATTTAATAGTAATAAGCCTATTTTATTTATATCCGCCATATTAACCTCCTATTTTTATTCTAAACAAATTTTATAAAATTAGCCCCCTCGGACTAACCTTATAAATAGTGGTCGCTGGTGGACTCGAACCACCGACCTTACGAATGTGAATCGTATGCTCTAACCAACTGAGCCAAGCGACCTTGTGAACAAGATTTATGATAGCCCGATTTTCTTAAAAAGACAAGAGATTT
>CAZKLR010000018.1:8858-13412 GCA_964553695.1 uncultured Candidatus Saccharibacteria bacterium
TATTTGGAACTTAAAGAAATATTTCCACTGGGCATAGTAACAACAGTCGTAGCAGAAGCAGGATTGGAAACATAAGAAGTGCTGCCTACCCATTTGTAAAAGACATTTCCCGCTGATGGAGCATCGGCAACAATAGTAACCTGAGTTCCTGCGGCATACCATCCATCGCCCGTACCACCATTCACAGTGAGATAATACTTAGTAACTTCATTTTTGTAAGTTGCGGTGAGGTTAACAGCATTGCTTGGCATATTTACCGCGGTATTGGCAGAATAGATATCTATTACCACAGAAACATCACCCGTCCACTTGTCAAAAACCTGTCCCGCAACAGGAGCATTAGCGGTTATAGCCACAACCTGTCCTGATTCATATGAACCGGAGCCTGAACCGTTGGTCACTGTCAAAGCATAAGTTGTTATGGCAGATTCTTCTTTATAAGTAGCAGTGAGCGAAATCGGGCTTGCCGGCATCTTTACTGTAGCAGATGCGGAGTAGATATCTGAAACATAAGCAGTATCACCTGTCCACTTGTCAAAAACCTGTCCCGCAGCAGGAGCATTAGCGGTTATAGCCACAACCTGTCCTGATTCATATGAACCGGAACCGGTACCATTATTAACCGTGAGTGCATATGTTATATCCGGATCATTAGTTGCGCCAAATTCTTCAACAACCATAATCACAGTCCTTCCTCCATACTGTCCGGAAACTGCAGCAACTCCCACATCTTCATAAACAGTCCCCAAGATATTTGCCCTATGACCAGAGCTGGACATAAAAGCTTCATGCACGGATTCGGCGGTATCGAAACCATAAGCGATATTTTCTCCCAAAGCGGTCCAATTGTATCCCGCTTGAGCAGCCCAATATGTCATACCATTTCCATCCGGACCAACATGAGCAAAATACTGTTGGGCAAGCATATCATTAGCTTTCATTGTTGCCGCCTGTGTCAATTTGGGATCATTGTCCAAAACACCAAGCCCTGCCTCTGTGCGTGATTGGTTAATAAGCGCAACCACGTTATCCGATGTAAGATCAGACGCATCAGCTGTCCCTATTTGGACAAAAGAAACAAACAAAAGACAGAACGTCGCAATGCCGACAAGTCTATTATTTTTGATTTTTACCATTGATATTTCCTTACAAATTAGATTAAGCTACCGACCTAATAGCTATTAACGAATTAACGATAGACATTATATCATCTTTATAACTTACAGACAACCACCCAAAGATAAAAAACTTTTAAGCCTATAAATTTATAAAGTGGAAATAAATTTTATCTTATTTCTGAATATATTTTCTACATCCAAGACACAATTATTCTTCATTATTGACGATTTCTATAAAAGTTAGATAATGAAAATAATAAAAACCAAAAAAACTATAAACAAGAGGTTAAAAAATGTACACAGAATACCGTACTTTGGTAATAACGCCCCAAATAGGAGTTAAAAAAGAACTTGTGCTGCATCCAGAAATAACAGTGGAAGAAAAAAATGGAATAGTAAAAATAACTATAGGAAATATAAATATAAATATTCCAAGTAGTTTTTCCCCTTATTTAACCAGCAAAAAAGTTTTCCCAAAAGAAGATGGCAAACTGTATAAAATGCAAACAGCAAGGGGAAAAGATTTTGAAGCACTGATTTTAACTCACCCTATATCTATATTTGGTTTTGGTTTTTTTGAAATAATATCTTAAAATAAAGCAGAGAAAAACGAAATTTTTCTCTTTTTATTTCCTAACAAATACACTACGGATATATTACTAAATGATATCCGTTTAGCAAATCAGATGCCCCTTTACTATAGTAAATTAACTAATTAATATATTCCGGCGGTCATTATAGATATTTGTTTAATTTCCCCCGATAAACATTTTTTCTCGCAATATTTCTCACTTCATATGTCATTCCAGTCTCCGAGCCGGAATCTTCGTTATATTTCTTTCTGTCTCATTATTTAAGTTAAACTAGACATAACGCAAAGACACTCGCCAGCTACACGCTGGTGTGTTTTGGTCAATAAAAAACAAGGACAGATTTATTCCGCCCTTGTTTAATATTCTTAAAATTTATTCCAGCACCGCCTTGATTCTTCTTACTCCGGAAGAAGAAGATTCTTCTTTAGCAATGCGAAAATGTCCCAACTCGGAGGTATTCTCCACGTGCGGACCGCCGCAAATCTCCTTGGAAAAAATCCCCTTTCTCTCGTCTCCCATCACATAAACTTTCACTTTTTCGCCATATTTAGATTCGAATACTCCCATCGCCCCCAGACGTTTCGCATCTTCCAAACTCATCTCTTCATATTTGACCGGCAATGCCAATTGGATCTGTTCGTTCACAATCGCCTCCACTCTCTTTTTTTCTTCATCGGTCATCTTATCCGGATGGGAAAAATCGAAACGCAATCTTTCTGCTGTGATATTGCTTCCTTTCTGAAATACGTGTTCGCCCAAAACTAATCGCAGGGCTTCCAACAACAGATGCGCCGCAGTATGAAGCCGCGTAGTTTCCGCGCTGTGATCAGCTAAGCCGCCTTTAAATTTCCCTGCAGTCGCGGTACGAGACAAATCTTGATGAGACTTAAACTTCTCGCCGAACTCCGATTTAAGCTTTGGCTCATCAAACACAAAATTGCGTTTCTCCAATTCTTCCACAATCATCTCATAAGGGAAACCATAAGTCTGAAAAATGTTGAAAGCCTTCTCACCGTCAATCGCTTCTAATTTAGAAAGTTCCCGCAACCCGATTTCCAAAGTTTTGCTGAATTTGCTTTCTTCATTTTCCAACTCCTCAATGATTTTGTGCCGATTTTGCAAAAGCATCGGATATTCCTGCCCATAAATTTCCATAATAACATTTACCAGCTCGGGGAAAGCTTTTGCCTGCAAATCCAGAGCGCGACCGGCGCGAATTGCCCGGCGAATCAGCCGGCGCAAAATATACCCCCGTTCCAAATTGGAAGGCACAACGCCATCGGAAATCATAAACACGGAGGTCCGAATATGATCGGCAATAATGCGCGCCATCTTTTCGTCTTCATTTTTGGAAAGACTCTTCACCTTGTCCACGATAGGCTTCAAAACATCACTCTCATAAATATTTTCAAAACCATTCAGCATTGCCAGCGTTCTTTCCAACCCCATACCCGTATCAACATTTTTCTGGGAAAGCGGCTCGAATTTTCCTTCCGTATTTTTATTGTATTGCATAAAGACATTATTCCAGATCTCCACATATCTTCCGCAATGGCAGCCCGGCTTGCAATTTTCCCCTTCCGGGCAAGATTTATAATTAGTCGGTTTTCCCAGATTGATAAAAATTTCCGTATCCGGTCCGCACGGTCCGGTTATTCCCGCCGGTCCCCACCAGTTGTCATCTTTCGGCAAAGGAAAAATCCTGGCATCTTCATTATTTTTTCCGTCCCATACCGGAGCATCAAAGCCCAGACTCTTGAAACACTCTTGCCAGATAGCGATCGATTCTTCGTCCCGAGGAGCATCTTCATCCCCCTCAAAAACAGTCACCTTCAGCCGCTTCGGATCAATGCCTAAATATTTCGGATCAGTCAAAAACTCAAAACTCCAGCGAATCGACTCGTCCTTAAAATAATCTCCAAGCGACCAGTTTCCCAACATTTCAAAAAAAGTATTATGCGTACTGTCCCCTACATCTTCAATATCCCCGGTACGAACGCATTTTTGCACATTAGTCAGCCGTGTACCTTCCGGATGTTTTTCTCCCAACAGATATGGCACCAGCGGATGCATTCCTGCCGTAGTAAAAAGCACAGTCGGATCATTTTCCGGCACCACCGAAGCCGACGGAATCCTTTTATGCCCCTTTGAAATAAAGAAGTTTATGTATTTCTCCCGCAGTTCTCTTGAATTCATTTACGTTCACTTAACTGATAAAAGGCTTAATAGCTGCATTAAGTATAGTTTAAAAAATAGAAAAAATAAAGCCCGCAAAGAAACTTATAATCTTCTGCAAATATTATTAAATCTTTAGCAAATTATTTATTTTATTTTTCAATATTAAATAACGCGCCTTGGTATCTTCGTTTGATAAAATAAAATCTCGCGTAGTAGCAAATTCTTTTTTCTTTTCGATTCCTGCAGGAACAATGGTTCCTTCTGGAAATTGAGAACGGGTCAAATCAATTTCATTATTACCTATTTTATTGAAATAATGTGATATCTTTTGTCCGTCCGGACGTGTAACCTCACACCATACAATTTTACCGCCAAAATAGTCGTTCACTATCAAAGCAGTAACCGCACATTGTCCGAGAGCTGGATTATTTTCATCAAAAGCATAATAATAAGAGCTATCTTTCGACCATGCCCTTTTTAAAACATTCTCAAGTTGATTAATGCTAAACCGCATAAATTTCTTTCAATCTTCTTAGGATAGTTACTCTTATCTTTTATAACTATATAACACAACCAAACCAATTGAATATGTCATTCCGGCCTCCGAGCCGGAATCTTCCCTATACATTATTAAAACATTCTTTATCGCTTTAAAAACACTCTGC
>CAZKLR010000019.1:0-10538 GCA_964553695.1 uncultured Candidatus Saccharibacteria bacterium
TTACACTTCGTTCGGCACATCTATAAATTCCGCCTTAAGTTTAAATTTCTTTGCCACCAGCTCTCCCAAATTTCTAATGCCTTCTTTTTCCGTATTATAGTGCCCCGCATTGATAAAGTTAATGCCGACTTCTTCAATCTTACGCACTACATCCTCGCGAATATCTCCGGTGACAAACACATCAGCTCCGGCCAGAAACGCCGCCTCGAATTCCGGAGAGTCGCCGCCGGAAACAATAGCGACTTTTTTAATTTTCTTTTTTCCTGCCGGCATTGCAAAAGTATGCGTGCATAATTGCGTTTCCACCTTTTTCCTAAATCTTTCAAAATCCGCTTCTTTCTCCAATTCGCCTATAAAACCTACACTAAATGGCTTTACTTTTTTAACTGACAACATCTTGCATAAACTGATATTATTACCGATTATCGGGTGCGCATCCAACGGCAAGTGATAACCGGCAAGATTTATGTCATTTTCCAGAAGCAACTTCAGACGATCACGGCGATATCCGGCCAGGCACAAAGGACTCGGAATATCATTCTGGAAAAACCCATGATGAACCATAATTATATCCGCCTGCTTTTCTATCGCTTTTTCAATAAGGGCTTTGCTTAAAGACACGCCGGTTATGATTTTTGTAACGTCTTCTTTCCCCTCAATTTGAAGACCGTTAAAACACCCATCCTCAAAATCGGCTACTTTCAAATAATCATTACAGAATTTTATTATTTTGTCTCTTTTAGCTGACATGTTTTTATCTTATTTTTGTCGTTCCGGACCTGATCCGGAATCTGCTTAATATAAAAAATATTACAACTTTACCAAAACCTCTTCCTTTCTCCTTCTCAGCTCCTCCAGATTTTTACAGCCAATGAGCATCATACATACTTTCATCTCCATTATATAATTTTCAAGAAATTTTTCTGTCGCCTCCGCGCTTTTATCTGCACATTGGAGAAGCGGTCCGGCAATACCCACTATTGATGCACCCAGAACCAACGCTTTGCAAGCAGTAATTCCATCGTAAACTCCGCCACTAGCAATTAGCGGCAAATTAGTAGACTTTACGCAATCCGACAAACATTCCGCTGTCGGAATTCCCCATTCCCCGAAACATCTGCCAATTAAAGTGTCTTTCTGTCGAAAACTTTCAACCTTCGTCCAGCTAGTCCCGCCTGCCCCGGCAACGTCAATCACCGCCACACCGGCCTGTTCCAATCTCACGGCAACTTTTCCAGAAATGCCCGATCCAACTTCTTTACACAAAACTGGCTTATCCATAAATTCCACAAAAGAGCTCAAATTATCGAAAGATCCGGCAAAGTTCCTTTCGCCTTCATCCTGAGAAAGCTCTTGGGCCAGATTTAAATGCACAAAAATTCCATCTCCTCCGACAAATGCCAAAGCCGCTTTCACTCTAGCAAAGTTTTCCTCATTTTTCAAGTAATCTAAGCCGATATTTCCTAGATATAAAATATCAGGCGCTACATCTCGAACTTCATAAGTAGAACTCAATTCTTCATTTTTGATCATAGCTTTCTGGGAACCGCAGCTCATAGCAATTCCCAGTTTTTGTGCCGCCGCTGCCAGATTTTTATTAATCCTCTCCGCATCCGCGCATCCGCCGGTTATGGAAGAAATAATAATCGGAGCTTTTAGCTTTTTGCCCAAAAATTCGCAAGACAGATCTATGTCGGAAAAATTAAAATCGCACAAGGCATTATGGACAAAATCATATTTTTCAAAACCGTTACTTTTGCCGAAACTAACATCTTCATTAAGACAAATTTCTATATGCTCCTGCTTTCTTTTTTCTACAGACATTATTTTTTAACTAAAAAATAAAATTCCATCACTACCACAAAAGCCACAAAAATAAATGCGCTGTATATATTCAGCCGTCTCTCTCCCTGCAAAATAAGCAGCCCGACAAATGTAACCGCCAAAAACATTCCTTGGCGAAAAGCCGTTTCCACTTGCCGGAATTCTATTTGATTCTCAAATATCTTTCTCCGCACATAAAATCCCAAAAGAGAGAAAAGACTGGTTAAAGCAAAAAAAAGAGTAAAATAGAAAATAAGAAACCCTCCAAGCTGAGCGGATGTCGGATCAATATTCTGTACCACCAAAATCCAGGAAGTAAAGCAAAGTATAGTGCTTGCACCCATTCCCAAGAGGTAGGTTTTTATCGTCATATTTTTTGCTCTTATCTGTTGTTTATTATCTTTATAATAACCTGTTTAACCTCTTTTTGCAAAAGTATTGACAAAATTTTATTTTTAAATAACATAAGGATAATAAAAACAATAAGAGGGTGTAGCTCAGCCCGGCAGAGCACTGGACTCTTAATCCAGCAGTTTCAAGAAACAAAAATTCTTGATATCGAGGGTTCGAATCCCTCCACCCTTGTTCAGCCCACAGAACACTTAAAAATATTCAATATAGTGTTCTTTTATTTTTATCCGGTAACCTCTTGCACGCTTTTTTTAATAGTGTATAATCTATTTATCCTTATAAAGGGTAATTTTGCCGCGGGGTAGAGCAGCGGCAGCTCGCGAGGCCCATAACCTCGAGGACGGGGGTTCGAATCCCTCCCCCGCAACACATTTTAAAACTCCGGTTTAATAGCCGGAGTTTTTAGATATCTAGATATCCTTATTTTACGGAGTAGCGGGATTTATCCCACGCACATTTTTGGATCATACCCGAAAGGGTGTGTATAGCGAATTAAAAAATACATTTCAGCTTGGAATAATCGCGCGAACTAAAGTTCGCTACTCCAAATACAAATTCCAACGCGAATTAAGTTACTACACGTTAACAAAGTACAACTCAATTGTGCAAAATAACAGAAAACAACCAGTCACTTTAAAAACAATATAACCTCTGGACTTTTTTATTTTTTTATATTACTATTGAGAAGTATTTTGTGCTTTCATCGGTCAGGGTAGCTCAGTTGGTCAGAGCATAGGACTCATAAACCTAAGGTCGAGGGTTCAACTCCCTCCCCTGACACACTTAAATTTTAATCACGCAAATGAAGATATTTTAAGATTAAACGAAACGGAATTTAATTTTAAGATTTTAGACGTGATTACTATAAACAATTTATCATACAGTTCTCCGCAAGGAGAGCGTATTTTCGACGATATTTCTTTTACTTTCCCAGATAAGAAAACAGGACTTGTCGGCAAAAACGGCAGCGGCAAAACCACCTTGCTGCGGCTTATTGTGGGCGAAATGCCGCCCGAAAGCGGAAAAATCGAGGCAGATTCTCCAATCGCCTATATGCCTCAGGATTACCAGATCAATCTCGCAGAAAGTATCAGCAAAACGCTCGGAATTGAAAAGAAACTGGAGGCAATTAAAAAATTGGAAAATGCTCCAGAGAACAAAAGTGCAACTCTCTTAGAAATTATTGGGGACGATTGGAATGTTGAAAACCGCACTCGATTGGCACTCGCAAAAATGAATCTTCCGGACATTGAACTCAATCAGAAAATGGAATTTCTTTCAGGCGGACAAAGAATGAAAGTTCTGCTTGCTCGGCTGCTCATACAAGATTCCCATTTTCTTCTTCTGGACGAACCGACTAACAATCTAGATGCGGAAACCAGAAAAACAGTTTACGAATTTATCCGCGACTGGAAGCACGGACTTATTCTCGTTAGCCACGACCGAGAAATGCTAATGCTTATGGAGGAAATTATAGAAATATCCGCAAGAAAATTGCGCGCTTATGGGGGAAACTACGAGAATTATCGAACACAGAAAAATACTGAGAAAGAAGCGCTCGAAAGACAGTTTGTCTCATCTAAGCAGGAACTCCGTAAGAATAAGAAGGAATCTCTTGCCGTAAGAGAACGGCAAGAAAGACGAAATACGCGAGGCAAGAACCAGCGAATAAAATTTGGTCTTCGGCGCGGACCTAAAGGTATGTTTGACCAAATGGAAAGCCAAGCTAACATCACGAGCGGAAAACTCAAAACAAAGCATGAAGAAAAGATTCAAAAAGCACAGGAAAAATTTGAAGAGCTTATGACACAGATCCCGGAAGAAAACCGGATACATATTGATCTTTCCGCCTCCCGCATTCCTAACGGAAAAATAGTTGCAGAGTTTAGGGATATATCTTTTTCTTATTCACCGGAAAAAGAACTGCTTCGAAATATAAGTTTCTCCATTATCGGTCCGGAAAGAGTTGCCCTTATGGGCGCTAACGGTTCCGGAAAGACCACACTTATAAGGCTGCTTCTCGGAGAACTTCAGCCGGATAACGGAAATATATATTTCCCCATTCAGCGCTATGCTTATCTCGACCAGCAACTCGGATTTATGGAACCGAACGATACACTTATCAAAAATTTGCAGAATATGTCCGGACTAAGCGAAAGTGAAGCTCGAGACTATCTCGCCAAATTCCTCTTTGCAAAGGATTCAACATTCAAAAAGTTCAGCGGTCTTTCCGGCGGCGAAAGGATACGTGCCGCACTTGCATGCGCTCTTGCGAAAAAAGACACGCCGGAACTCCTTGTGCTGGATGAACCTACCAATAACCTCGACCTCGAAAGCTTGGAAAAATTAGAAAGTGCGCTTTTCAATTTCAGAGGAGCTTTAATCGTAATCTCCCATGACCGCGCATTTTTGGAAAATATCGGAATAATGAGATATATAATATTATAAACCTTATGCAGAAGAGTTTTTAAATAGCGCGAGTTAAAACCCGCTACTCCAGAATACAGATAGAATTGTGAACCTTAGTTGGCGTGCATTTATTGTATAATTCAATAGAAATAGTTGACATCCATTAGAGAATTGCTAACATTTGATTAATACACCCTTAGTTCTAACTAAAAAAGCTGCATCTTCCCTCTTACCGGGAAAGGCTACAGATAAAAAAAGACATTGCTTTATAAATTAATAATGAAACATTATGAATACGGAAAAAATCTCCGATTTTCTTTTTGAAATTGGCACGCTTCGCAATATGAAAAGAATGCAAAGCCAAGTCTTACCGCAATCTCAAGACACCATCGCATCCCATTCTTTTGAAGTAGCAATGATTGGCCTCATTCTCGCCCGACTGGAAGGGGCTGACGAAAACAAAGTAATGAAAATGTGCCTCTTCCACGACCTTGCAGAAGCACGCGTGGGCGATGCGAATTTCATTCATCGTTTCTATGTGACAGCGAACGAAGAAAAGGCGCTTTGCGACCAAACTGCTGGCACGCCTATCGAGAGTGAAATTCTTGAGACTATCCGCGAATATGAAAAACACGAAAACAAAGAAGCAATCATCGCCAAAGACGCGGACCTTCTCGACCAGATCTTAGTTCAATCTGCCACAATTAAAAATGAAGAAGATAAAAGACTTTGGAACGACAATAGCGCTAAAGGAATCCGCACCGAAACTGCCAAGGAGCTTGCCAAAACCTTATCTGAAACCAATCCCCTTTCCTGGGTATATAAAATGGCAAAATGATTAAAAAAATACGTGCAATACTTAGATAAAATCTTTTAGAAGCAGCAAAATTCACCCCTGCACACATTCTGGCTATTTTATCTAGCGACCCAGTAGCTGGATTCATCCCGCTACTCCGCACTTATTTCCTTGTTGACATTTATTTCAGAATTGCTATTATTTAAAGGTCGAATTCATTGGGGGCGTAGCTCAGTTGGTTAGAGCGTCTGCTTGTCACGCAGAAGGTCATGGGTTCGAGCCCCACCGTCCCCGCAAAGAAAAAATCGCTTACGTAAGCGATTTTTTGATATGGGTTCGGTGGGACTCGAACTTTTGCAAAAATTGACTATTCCCCTATTTAGGTCATAATGAAATCATCTTTATTAAGTAAACCCAACTATGAATCAAACAATCAAAGAATTTATAAGACCAACAAAATCAACAATCCTTACAACTTTTTTTGTGATTATCGTTTTAACGGCAATCCAAACTTTAGCGATTCAATCGTGGCCAAAAGAAACAATCTTTACACAAATCTATACCATCATTTTTATGCCCGCTGATCTTATTAGGCAAACAATTCTAAACCTTATAGGGGCTAATTTTCATTCTCCCTTCACCGGGCCAATCACTCTTATACTTAACGCTGCAACTTATTATATTTTGGGCTGTATTGCGGTTTATATATTACGCTTGTATAAAAAAAGAGCGATTAAAAAATAATTCGCTCGAAACTTTTTATGTTAATCCCTTTACTTATGAATTTTTACGTGAAATGTTAGAATGTCTGGCGATCCTGGCAAGGGAGGCATACCAAGTCTAATCTTATAGCATATGTTAGAACTTCCACTATAAAGGGAAGTTTTTTTATACGTGTAATAATAAACTGGTCCTTGTGTAAATTTGTTCCAGCTAGCCCCGCCATTATCCGACCAATAGAATTCTTTTAGTCCAACCTTGTCATAATAATAAAGGCTTTCGTGTCTTACTTCAAAGATCTCTGTTCCTTGAGCTTGCGGATAGTAAAGAATTTCGTAGTTAAAGTCGCTCACTGCAAAAATTGTAAAATCCGCAGTTGAACCATACACTTTTATCGTTTTTACCGGCTTGTCATCATAAGATCCTTGAATCAAATTACTACCGTCTGTTGTTCCTTGCCAATCATTTGACGCCGTAGCTGTAATAGCCATTGTTGTACAACATAACGCTGCAAATACAATAAAAGTTAGTAGTTTCAAAACCTTCTTCACTTTTCATCACCTTTGTTGCTTTTTATTGTTTTTATGATTTTTATCTATTTTTGTTGTCTTTTTCTTCATACCTCGACATCTTATCACTCTTTTACTGATTTTTTTATCACCTCCAATGATAAAAACAATAGTATCAATGAATGTTTTTGTTAAATTTTTTGTAAAGATTATCTTTTACTAATAAACTTTCAAGCTGTTTTATATTCAAATCCCTTGCCACTTCTCCCCAGTCCATAGTTCTAAAGTCGTTCCGTAGTCCCCGCAAAGAAAAATCGCTTATTGAAGCGATTTTTTAAATAAACAAGAACTTTAATCGAAATTGACAAACTTTATATTTGAATGATAGCATGGATTCATAATCTATTAACAAGTTAAACCGCAATGAATAAGACAAAGTTTCTTATCGGCTCTTTAGTCATCCTTTTTATGGTCTCTATCGGTATAAGTTTATTTCTTTACGCAGAATCAAAAACTTGCAATTGCAAACCGCAAACCCAATCTAAAACAAATGGAAATCAAGAGCTCAGCCTGATAAATAATGATCAGACAAGTAACCTGAATAAACTCCCTGACGGATGGGCAACATACGAGAACAAAGAGTATGGTTTTCAAATTAGCTATCCGGAAAAATTTAATGGCCAGAAAATAGAAATTGCGCAAGCTGAATTCAAAAATAATCAAGAACAATTCGACCAATTACAGATAAAAAAAATTCCAGACGACATAAAATGGATATCAGGATACACAGAGATGGACAAAAAAATAACAGATTTTAATTATTTCAAAGAAAATAAAACGACTTCTTTATTCGCCGTAACTATTTATTCAAATCCATTAAACTTATCTTTAAAAGATTTTGTTTCAAATGAAATCTTAAATATGCCAGAAGGAATAGCAGATCAAAGAATTGTCAATTTAAATGGAAATGACGGCTATAGAATAACTATTCAAAAAGGAACGATTGCTATGCCATTAACCTTAGTTTATTATGTATCTGTAAAGGATGGTAAAAATATTATCGGGATAAGCTCGCCCATAGAAATTTTCGATGGAGGATATGGTCCAGACTTTAGATTTGAAGATTTTGTAAAAGCTTACCCAAAATATAACAAAGATTTACAGAATATGGAAAATATTTGGAACATTGCCGGAAATCAAGAGGATCTCGACAAAAAATACCCGGAATATAAAAATTTCATAGAAAATCTTTCGGCACAATTTGCACAAAGAGAATTAGATAAAAGATTGACTTTCGATCAAATAGCCTATAGTTTCAGTTTCTAAAAATAAAAAAATAGACTAGGAATAGACTTCATTCCTAGTTTTTGTTTAGTCCGAATAGTATCTTAGCAATTATAGTAAGGTGCTCCAGTCCAAACACTATATTTCGCTAGTTCTGTACCTGACATCGAATGCAAAGCTATTCTCTCATTCCCTGCTCCTCCGACATAATTGGAGTCTACAACTTGCACAGATGTAACAGTACCAGAGCTCGAACTACCTTTCAATACCTGAACCACTATAGCAGTAGATAACCCGATTCGAACAGCACATCGCCTGCTCTAGCATATTTAGAAGATTTACTTTTTCCTGCCATAGCCGAATACGAAGGCATAGGATCTACAGTGCTACCAATTCCAGCGTTATAGAGAATATAATTCGCAAAATATTTACATTGCCCTCCTCTCAAATATCCTCCATATCGCCCATATGCAGGTAAATTTCCATTAACAAAATATTGCCTCATTACAGCATCATTAGTATTAGTCATCCATCCATCAACGGGATACATATTAGTCCAAGCCGTAGATCCTACTGTATGCCAATATGTTCCTGCAGTATTAGCAAGATAATTCCAATTTGGCACAGATGCACAGGAAAGAGGAGACCCATACACCGCATAATACGCTTCAGCAACAACTGCCGCACGATCATTTTGCACCCCTGCTGGAACAAGCCTTGCTTCAGCAGCTGAACATCCAGTTACAATAAACAACAATAGTGTAACCGTTAATAGAAACATTTCTTTATATTTCAATTTTTATCGCTCCAATATCTTCTTTTTATTTTACATTTCGTTCTGCGTTGTATTGTACTTTACCTAAAATTTTCGCCCATTTTATTTATCTTAGGAAGTTACTATCAACCTCCTAATTAATTGAAAGAGTAATGCAATTAAATATTTTGTCAAGATCTTGACGTAAACTATCAAACTACCTAACATTGGATCTCTTTATCACCCTCTCCCAATCCATAGTTCTAAAGTCGTTTCGTAGTCCCCGCAAAGAAAAACAGGATTTTAAAATCCTGTTTTTGCTTAAATAAATTCCCTTAATATTTCCTAAGCTCTTTTTATCATTGTCGCATCTACCTCTTTCCGTTCCTCCGAAGTCATCCGCCTCCAGGCTTTATCAATCCCTTCCGGCTTAAAAACGAAACCGAAAGTAGCATCTTCCTGAAAATTTTCCTCAAACAGGCTTCGGTCCAATTTTCCCATAAGCTTATCAGAAAAAACTTGTACCTTGCCGGAAGGATTGGCAATCGCATATGCGCTTTCAAAATAAGCAAACAAATCTTCGACGTTCTCAATTTCTTTTTGCAAATATCTCAGCAAGTCGCTGCGACTCATTTCTTTTACGAATTTTCCACCCCAACGCTTAACCGACACGCCAGGAAATCCGCCCAAAGCATTCACAAAAAATCCGGTATCATCGCTAAGTGTTAAATATCCGCTTGCCGCCGCCCAAGCCAATGCCTTTCTTTTGGCATTTTCTTCCAAAGAAACCATCCCCTCCTCCTCCACCTCAATCTTTTCCAAATCCAAATCCTTATACGACATAATTTCCCAAGCCGGAAAATATTCCCTCCAATCATCAATTTTCCTTTGATTGGCAGATCCGATAAATAATTTCATATTACTCATAAAATCAATTACTAATAATAGTATAATATATTTTTTATCTTTCTCAAATTTTTTCAAAATAAAAGCACCTCGAATGATCGAGGTGCTTTTATCTAATATCCGCGGATATTAAGCTTTTTGCACGTTAGTTGCAGCTGGTCCTTTTGGGGTATTTTTTACTTCGAAAGTAACGCTGTCACCTTCACGAAGACTGTTGAAATCAACACCCACTAAATCATTGGCATGAAAAAATAAATCCTTCTCGCCATTGTCAGGAGCAATAAAACCAAACTTTTTCTCGTTTAGTCTTTTGATTTGTCCTTGCATTTTTGTGTTTATTAACTAATAGAAACATAGCAATATACTACGAATATCGTAAAAATATTTTTTATAAATGCTAGTATCGAATTAACAGGAGTTAACTCAATGAAATAAGCATAGCACAACTTAAGAAACAAGTCAAAGATTTTTATTACTTTCGAATAAATTTTTTTATCTGATAAATTTTAATGATTGTGGATAAAATTATAAATATTTTCCATTTTTTAAACAAAAATTATACTTTCTTTATTTTAAGCCAAAACTGTTCATAAAAACTGTGGATAAGTTATTTGACATTTATATCAATAGCAGGATAAAATAAAAATACGAACTAAAGTTATGATTTGATTTTCCTTTTCCTTGGAACACAAAACCAAGAAAACTAGAAAAGAATACATAATTTTGCCCTTTATATTTCGAAGGATTGAGACCAATAGAAACAACTGTAGAACTTTAGTTTATCACTAACTAATTGAATATCGGTTGTTTTTTATTATTTTAAAGGTCGAAGTTGCTGTTTTAAGTCCTTGGCTAGAAATAGTTAAGGGTGAAAGATTTGAAACAGTAACTTTAAAAATCTTTTAGAAAATAATTTTCCTATCTG
>CAZKLR010000019.1:10638-12708 GCA_964553695.1 uncultured Candidatus Saccharibacteria bacterium
GCAGGCGCCCAATTTACCCCATCCGGTATCTATCAAGTCGGCAAAAAAATCGCGGTCTGTGCGGTCGTAACTGACCCAGACGGCTTGGCCGACATTGATTCGGTTTATGCAGACATATTTTACCCAGAGACTGTAGCCCTGGGACCTAACCACGAATCGGACAGACAAGGCTGCGGACAAGAGATGCCGGAGTTTACTCTTACAAAGTTTGTTAAAGCTGATGGCATCGAACTTTTCTGCAACAAAATAAGATCTAATAATTCTAACTTGCCAGTATTTAATACTGACTACGACTACGACGAGATTTGCGCACAGGATGGAGAACTTATGAAAGAGACTGCTGCCGTATTTTGCGGCGAACATACTCTTTCTTATGAAGATCCTTCTGGCAACTATCGAACCTTAGTTTTAGCTCAAGACAAATATGGTCTTGATGGCACTTTAGAAAATTATTTCACTTACCAAGCATTAACTGCATTTGAAACTGACTTTTCCAAAATAAACTATGGAACAGTCAAGTTGAACACCCACAAGATTATTAACGGAGATCTTGCCTGGGATGTTATGGATCAAGGAAAAGCTTCAGTCAGAAATATCGGAAATACCAGACTAAATATGAAAGTTTGGCAAGACGATATGGGACTTGGCAAGACTGACGGCAACTGGAATGTTAAATATGACGCTCGCGTAGGCAGCGATGCGGTTTTTGCCAACTATTACCCTGAAACAACCAAGGTCCTTGCAGACATTCTAAACCTTTCCGAAACTGACGAAATGGACTTTTCAATTGATATTTCCAAATGGCCGCCAACCCATGAAGGAAATTCTTATACAGGAAACATGGTCTTGAGCGCTCAAGCCGCCCAACACCTGACCTGTACTTGTCCATATTCTTTAGACGGTACCTGCGATAGCAGTATCGACGGTTCGGAAGGATAATTCTTAAGGGGAGGCTTTTGTCCTCCCCAAAAGTTTGCACCAGATAATCGCAAATATCTGATTCAAACTTTTGACAACAATCAACAATAAAAATATGAAACTTCTCAACAACAAATTTTATACTACGACCACCATTGCTTCTTTTTTGCGCCTCTTACTTAAAAACCTCAAGAGCCGTAAGCATTTTTATATGTTTATTTTTTGCCTGCTTCTGCTATCTTCAACCTCTTGCGCTCAAGCAATAGGACAAGTCACCGATCCCATAAATATTAAAAACGCGTTAAGAGGACAAACCTATAGCCAAAATATAATCATCGTCAACTCAAGCTCACAAGAAGAAGAAATAAATCTTACCGCCTTGGAAGATATTGCCGGCTGGGTTAAATTCTATGAAAATTCAAGTTCACAAGAAACAATAGGAAGCACAAAAGTTTCCGCTAGGTCCAGAAAAGAAATTATCGCCAAATTTACAATTCCCGAAGGTACACCCAATGGAAAATATGAAGGTTCTATTAAGGTTTCTACAAAACCGACAACTTATTCCAGCAAAGAAGACGAGTCAGGCAGTTCAATATCCCAAGGCATAGAACGCTCCGTTAGCATAGAAGTCAATGACAAAGAAAACATATCTTTTAACGTTTCATTAATACCGGAAAAATATGATATGAATAAAGGAGACTATTTAAAAATACGAATTATTTATGATAATCAAAGCAATGTCAATATAAATCCGCAAATCAATCTGGAAATTAAACAAGGAGAAGAAACTTTCTATAGCGCCATATTCCCCTACCCCGCAAATCAACCTTCGGTGATTCCCTATTCACTCTTTGAAATTCCTGCATTGGAAATCCCAACCAGTAACCTAGAAACGGGCAAATACAAAGCTGTCCTAACAATGTCTCAGGGAGAAAAATATTCCGTTACAAAAGAATTCGATTTTTCCGTTGGTGTGGTTAAATCAGACACTGCTATTAATTATGCCTTACCTGCCGATAATGATTTCTGGTCAGCATCCAGAATTATATTAATAGTATTATTTTCAATTCTTGTCACAACAAACCCACGATGGAAAGATAAAATAAGAAAAATAAAAAAATAAAAAGCTTTATTTAATATTATAAAAAAACA
>CAZKLR010000020.1:0-9716 GCA_964553695.1 uncultured Candidatus Saccharibacteria bacterium
AAGTACCAGCCAAGAACATCTTTTGCAATCGGCACAGACGCGTCGTGTCCTTCACCTCCTCCTTCAAGCATAATCGCCATCACAATCTCCGGATTTTCATATGGAGCATAAACCGTGTACCAGGCATGAGTCTTGGTATTGCCGGCATACTGCGCCGTTCCCGTCTTTCCTGCCGCTTGCACCGGCAAAGACGAAAGAGCGCGACCGGAACCGGTTAAAACATTTTCCAACATTCCCTTTTGTACCCATTCCATATTTTCCGAGCTGATAAATCCGGAAGCAAGCACATTCGGCTCAAGATCACGCACCAAATTTCCCGCAGAATCCACAATCTTATCCACGACTTGCGGCTGATATACCGTACCGCCATTGGCAACAGCTGCGGTGTAATTTGCAATCTGAAGCGGAGTTGCCAGCACGTCCCCCTGCCCAATCGACATATGATAAGTATCGCCAATATACCATGGCTCATTTTTTACTTCCCTTTTCCAAGCTTCATCCGGAATTAACCCCGCCTTCTCTCCCGGGATATCTATACCGGTTAGATTCCCTAAGCCAAACAAATTAGCATATTTTTTAATATTCTCATTTCCCAAACCTTTAATATCTCCGTAGCCGCCTCCGACAGTATAAAAATACACATTACAAGATTGGGCAATGGCCTTCACAAGATCCACTGTGCCGTGCGCCTTCCAGTCATTGAAACTCCACCCGCTGATACTGATAGAACCGCTGTCACTTATTGTCCGCGTCGGCGAAATAATTTTTTCCTGCAAAGCCGCAGCTGCCATTAAAGGTTTAAAGGTTGATCCCGGCGGATATTCCGCAGCAATAGCCCGATTAAAAAGAGGTTTGTTTGCATCGTTCAATAATTTGCCATATTCCTCCTTGCTAATGCCTCCTTCAAAAGCGTTGTTGTCATAAGAAGGGTAACTGACCAAAGCGAGCACGGCGCCATTTTGAGGATTGATAGCGACCACGGAGCCGCCGGTACTTCCCTCTTTTTTAATAGCCATTTCTTCAATATCTTTGTACAAACGTTTCTGTAATTCGGCATCAATGTTAAGCACCAAATTATTTCCCGCTATTGGATCAGATTTTTGCATCGTACGATTAACTTTTCCCAAAGAATCAACTTCAACTTCCGTAATTCCATAAGAACCGCGCAACTCTTTTTCATAAGAAAATTCTAGACCGTCTTTTCCAATAATGTCAGTCAAAAGATAATCAGAATTTGTCTTTAGTTCTTCCTGATTAATGCGTCCGCTATATCCGATTATTGAAGAAAAATATTTTCCATCTGTATATTGGCGGATAGCACTGTTTTCAAGCTTCACTCCCGCCATGCTTTTTATTTTATCTTCAATAACAAGGGCCTTTTCTTTTTCGATATTTTCCAGGATTAAAAAAGGCTGATAGGAATTAGGATCCACATCTTTAATCTTGCTTTCAAAATCCAACAAAGAAATTTCCAAAGTATTTGCCAGATCCGCTTTCTTGCTGCTTATCTGCTCCCGATCTTTGAAAAAATCCGCCGGCGTAATCACCAAATCAAAAACTGGAATATTATAGACGATTCGGGACATATTTCTGTCGTAGATAATTCCACGCGCAGACCGTATTTGAGTATTGCGAATATAATTTTTCTCTGAAATGGAAGAATAGAAATCTCCTTTAATTATTTGCAAATAAGCCAGCTGGGAAAAGAGCACAGCCACAACCAAAAGAAAGATCTTTTGCAGATTCTTTATTTTTCTGGAATCGAAATAATTATCAATCTTTCCACTATCTTTATTTTTTTCGTCAAGCAAAATTTCTTCAAAATCAACTTCTTCCCTTTTTTGCTTTATAAAATAACTGCTCATTGTTCTTTTTTAGAAATCAAATACATTATCGGATAAGTCAAAACGGAGGCATGAATTAAATCAAATAATACTTTTTTGAATACAAATCCTGAGAAGGAAAATCCCGTGCTAAACACAAGAAATAATAAAGTAAAGTAGACTACGTTATAAATAAGCATCGCCAGAGCAGAAACTGCCGCAACTTTTATAAAATTCTTTTCTTTCAAAACTTTAAACTTGAGATAATAAGCAGCCGCGCAAGCAAAGAAAAAACTAAGCGTATAAATCCCAAAATCTTTCCCCGAAAACAAATCAAACAAAAAACCAAAAAACAATATGGCATAAAATAAATCGGTGGAGTAAGAAAGAAGAGCTGCGGACAATAAAAAAATAAAGACAAAATTTGGCGTAAAAAATCCCCAAAAAACCTGAGCAAGAAAAGTCGTCTGAACAAAAAACAGCAAAAAAACGACTGGCAGTAATATATAATAATTTATTTTATCCTCCATTTTGTTTCACTAAAAAGACTTCTTCAAGGTGGCTAAAATCTGCAAAAATATCAATATCCGCACTTTTAAAAACCATGTTCGGGGCCTCCTCAATCACAGAAATTTTCCCCAGAATCAATCCTTTCGGTATTTCAGCTTCAAGTCCGGAAGTTATAATTATATCTCCCTGAATAAGCTCCTCGCTCTGACCGATTTTTTCCAGCTTCACGCCAGTCCCGTATTGGCCGCGAACGAGACCATTGGCGCGAGTCGTCTGTGCAAGACAGTTAACCGAGCTTTCCGGAGAAACTAAAAGCATAACTTTCGAGTAATTATCAAATACCTCTGTGATTTTTCCAACCATAACTCCTCCGTCACTGGTAACCGCCTGATTAACTTTAGCGCCATTCTTGCTGCCTAAATTAATCATAATAAGTTCTTCATAACTATCGGAACTGCGGCTGATAACCCTGCCCATTTCAAAATCCAAACAATCCGCGTCTCCGCATAAATTTTCTTTGAATTTTAATTGCTTCTTCAAAAGCTCATTTTCCTTTTTTAATTCTTCCATCTGCACAAGCTCATAATTTAATGACTGATTTTCCTTATTCAATCTTTCGTTTTCCTCCTTGAACTTATCAATTTGTTCAAAAGTATACAAAAAATCATTTAGCTTATTGGAAGAAATCTGCAATCTATCCTGCACAGGAGACAACAAATTCAAGACCGCATTCTTCGGTCCTTGCAAATGATTCTGGCTGTCAAGAAGCAATAGCACAGCTATGACAATCAGAATAAAAATAAAGTTTTTAAAATCTATTGCCGTCTTCTGCATAAATATTTTTCCATAATTTAGATGGGAGATTTTTCGTTTTTCATCGAGACTAAAACTTCGCGCAGTTCATCAATATTTTCCAAAACAATTCCGGCCCCTCGAGCGACGGCAGTCAATGGATCATCGGCCACTCTCACCGGCATCTTGGTTTGTTCGTTTACCAACTTATCCAATCCTTTAAGCATACCCCCTCCTCCAACAAGGATAATTCCTTTGCTCATAATATCCGCCACCAATTCAGGAGGAGTTTCTTCAATAGTTGCTTTTATATTATCGACAAGAATTTTTACAGAGCGGGAAAGAGCTTTTCTTGCATGTTCATCATTAATAATCACCTCTTTGGGAAGACCAGTAACCAGATCCCTGCCGCGCATCGGCATTTCCAATTTTTCTTCCAGTGGATAAGCAGAACCTATGGCAATTTTAATATCCTCGGCAGTTTTTTCTCCCAAAAAAAGATTGAATTCATCACGGGCAAATTGAATTATATTTTCACTCAACTCGTCGCCCGCGATACGAAGACTGCGGCTGGCAACGATACCACCCAAAGAAATAACAGCAATTTCTGTAGTACCTCCTCCGATATCTACGATCATATTACCCGCTGCGTCTTGCACGGGAAGGCGGACTCCGATTGCCGCAGCCATCGGCTCTTCGATAAGATAGGCCTCGCGTGCACCGGCACTGATAGTAGCATCAATCACGGCTTTCTTCTCCACTTCAGTAACACCAGAAGGAACTCCTACTACAACTCGCGGACGAGGAAAAAGAGAGAAAGACTGCTGATGAACTTTATCTATGAAATATTTAAGCATCTGTTCCGTAACCTCGAAATCAGAAACTACTCCGTCTACTAACGGTCTGGTTGCGACAATATGTCCCGGAGTTTTTCCCACCATTTTTTTTGCCTCTTTGCCGATTGCAAGAATCTTCCCGGTTTTTTTATTAACTGCAACCACGGAAGGCTCATTAATAACAATTCCCTTGCCTTTTACATAAACCAAGGTATTTGCAGTTCCCAGATCGATTCCAACATCATGGCTTAAATAACCAAATATTTTATTAAACATAAAAATATGCAATTAAAAAGTAAAGCATCTCAAGCTTCAGTATAACACAAAAATCAGAACTGGCAAAAATCCTGTTGCTTCTGCAAACAGGATTTTAAATTTGACATAATTATAAATTTTCTTCCAAATATTTTTGCAGCTCGTCTAGTTTTATAATTTCGACTTTCCCTTCGTTTCTTCTTTTCATTTCCACCGCATTCTGTTCCAATGTCTTAGCGCTTACTACTATGCGCAAAGGGATACCGATCAGATCAGAATCTTTAAGCTTAACGCCAGCCGACTCATCACGATCATCGAATAGAATTTCTATTTTTTGGTCTTGCAAAATTTTATAGATCTCTTCCGCTTTGGAGACAACAACTTCTCCGTTTCCGATAGAAACCAAATGCACAGCAAAAGGAGCAATTTCCTTGGGCCAAACAATACCGTGTTCATCGCTTAAAATTTCTGCAATCGTACCCATTAATCTGCTCGGACCTAATCCGTAGCATCCCATTAAAACCGGCTTTTCCGCACCATCGCTATCCTGATAGTTGAAATTGAAAGGATCTGAATAGCGGTTCATCAGCTTGAAAATATTTCCCGTTTCAATCGCTTTTTCTTGCCGCAATTCGCCGTTGCTACACTCCGGACATTTTTTTTCCAAATCTTCCAGAACCTCTTCATTGATGGCAATGTTGCATTTATCACAAATATAAATATTATCCTCACCGGCATCGGTTAACGTCTGAAACTCATGCGAATATTTGCAAAAATCTCCACCTGAAGCATAAGTGTAATAAGTTTTATCACGGAGCCCGACTCGTTCAAAAACTTTAAAATACGCCTCCTTGGCTTCAAGATAAAAAGCATTTAAATCTTCTTCCGTGGTATGAAAAGAATACATATCTTTCATAACAAATTCCCGGCCTCTTAAAATTCCCGACTTGGCGCGCTTTTCATTTCGAAACTTGTTTTGAATTTGATAAAGCGAAAAAGGAAAATCCTTGTAAGACTTAACATACTTCTGTGCAAGCGGCGTTACCGCTTCTTCGTGCGTCCAACCCAACCCAAACTCTTTATCCAAATTAGTTTGCACTTTCATCATAACATCAATATCCCACCGGCCGGTTTTCTGCCAATCTTCTTTTTTCTGAAGAGCACTCATAAGAATCTCCTGCGAACCGATGGCATTCATTTCCTCGCGAATAATATTTTCTATTTTCGACAGCACGCGTTTTCCAAGAGGCAGGTAATAATATACTCCCGCCATTAATTTATCAACAAAACCACCGCGAATAAGGAGCTGGGCATTTTTTGCCACTTCATCCTTAGGCACTTCGTAAATGGTTTTTCCAAACAATTTAGATTGTTTCATATAAATTATTAATACAATAAGTTTTAGCAACAAAACAAGTTTGCTTTTTTATAATTTTCAGAAGATCAAAAAATTCCCATAATCTTATCCCAAATTCCCAGTCTGGCAATATCCTGAAAAGTTACCAATAGCATCAAAAGCATCAAAAGCGTAAAGCCTATGCCATGAACTTTGGCTTCAAACTCCTGGCTGACCGGAGATCTTTTGATTTTCTCAATAAGCAAGAAAAAAATTCTCCCTCCATCCAATGCCGGAAGCGGCAAAATATTAATGATAGCTAGGTTTACGCTAATAAGAGCTGTGAAATTTAAAAGGACAATAATACCTAGTTGGGCAGCCTGCTGTGTCATAGAAACCATACCAACCGGACCGGACACCTGAGCTGTAGTACCTCCAGTGTATACAAGTTCTTTGAGTGTATGATAAAGATAAAATATGATGCTTTCCGCTAGATTCACAGTATATGTAAATCCTCCTTTAATTGATTCTAGAAGAGAATAGTGAATTACCGCTGCTTTTATCAGAGTAACGCCCATTGCACCTTGTCCTTCCGGAATATCTTTACGCACAAATATTTCTTTCTGTATAACCTCTCCGTTTCTTTCGATTGTTATGTTTGCATTTTCTCCAGATTTTCCTTCGGTATAACTTTTAACGTCTTCTATGTTTTTCACTTCATAATCTTCAACTTTCAGTATCTTATCCATAGGCAGAATTCCAGCTTCTTCGGCTGGGCTTCCGAGCGCCACTTCCCCCACTTGTATATAAACATCGGCATTAGCAGGAATAGCGCTTTCATCAACTCCGGAAACATCCTCCGGAAAACCAGACATAAAAACTATACTAAAAAGAGCTATAGCCAGAAGAAAATTCATAATAACTCCGGCAGAAAGAATTATTGCGCGCTGCCATATCGGTTTAGCCCCAAAACTGCGAGGATCTTCACGATTTTCACCGTCCTCACCGGCAATCTTAACGAACCCCCCAAGGGGAATCCAATTTAAACTATATTCAGTTTCACCTTTCTTTTTTCCGATTATTCTGGGAGGAAAACCTAGCCCAAATTCTTCCACCTTCACGCCAAAAAGCTTCGCCATCGTGAAATGCCCAAGTTCATGAACAAAAACGATTACGCCTAAAATAAGAAGAAAAATTATTATAGTTGAGATTGTCATATATAAATTATTTATGTAAGTGAAAGTCAGAATTAGAATAATGCTACATAATAATCTATACGGTCATAATCTCGTTTTCTTTCTTTTTTGCTTCTTCCTCAAGTTTAGAATTAGCCTCTTTTATCATTTCCTGAATATTTTCTTGTTCAGTAAAACGATCATCTTCGCTAATCTCCCCCGCCTTTTCCAAATTCTTTATTTCTTTCATCGCTTCTTCTCTTGCATTTCTTACTCCAATTCGAGCATTTTCCAAAATCTTATTAAGCAATTTTACAAGCTCCTTTCTCCTCTCTTCAGTCGGTTGCGGAACAGTGATTCTAATGATATCCCCGTTATTGTTCGGATTCAGTCCAAGCTGAGCTAAATTAATCGCTTTTTCTATATCCCTGAGCTTTGACTTATCAAAAGGCTGAATAGTTATAGTTCTTGGATCCGGAATAGCAATAGTTGCCAACTGTTTGAGCGGAGTCGGCATTCCATAATAATCTACAGCGATATCTTCAATCAATTGAGGAGTAGCCCTTCCGATACTCAAAGTTGCAATTTCACCTTTAAAGAAATTAAAGTTTTTTTCCAGATCTTCTTTTAGATTCATAATATAAAAATTATTATTAAATTTGCGTTATTTCTTAGGGGTATATACCGCTCCCACATAATAAATGTTTTTGTCGGTATAGTCACTAACAGTATATTTTACATCACCTTTGATAGGTATGTCAAAACTTGACCAGGAAGCGCCTTTATTCTCACTTTTATAAAAAGCATTACTCGCTCCATAATATATTATATCATTAACAAGCCCTACTTGCCTTATAGTCGGAGCCGTTCCGCTTGGAGTCAGTGAAGGCGTAATGGTATCCATTTTTTCCCAAGTATATCCTCCATCTTTCGTTTTCAAGAGCAGATTCATAAAAGTCATATAGGAAACCAAAGGATTTTTATTATCAATTGTGAGCGAAGTTACTTTTGAAAAATCTATTTTGGTATTCAAACTTGAGACAACTTTTTTATTAAGATCTTCCCAACTCTTTTCTTCATTAGATCCCCCGTCCGTAGTTTTAAAAAGTTTATTGGCTGTAAGAACCAAGATTCCGTTCGTGTTGGAAAAATCAACCACAAAATCCCTAACCCCGCTATCAAACCATCTGATTGGTGTCCAGCTGTTCCCCCTATCCGCGCTTTTTATTAATCCTCCCTGTTCAGTACCGACATAGATAACATTATTATGGACAGGATCGATTTGTACCCGATTAACTGGCTTCTTGAGCTCAGTACTTATATAAGATTCGCTCCAATTTTTTCCGGCATCTTCAGACTTCAATAGAACTCCTCTGTTATCGTTCAATGTAGCTATATAAACTATGCTGGGGTTTCCTTTCTCAATTGCAATATCGTAAACGCTGGCACTGTCCCTGAGCTTGCCATTTCCATCCTTGATTTGATACCACGAAGTACCGCCATTTTCAGTCTTATAAATTCCTCCGGAAGCAACACCCAAATAAAGAATCTGATTATTTTGCGGATCCATCGCCATACTGGAAATTTTTATCTGATCCAGTTTCAGCTCGCTGCCCTCTATATCAACCTGATGTTGCCAAGTCCTTCCTCCGTCAGTTGTTTTAAATACTCCTTGGCTGTCATTTCTTTCTGGCGCCGCAGTTTCATCTTTTGTAGTTTCTCCTGGAAGAGGTATCCCCATACATCCGGAAAAAGATACAGTTATAAAAAGTAACAACGACACGAGGGAAATTTTTTTTGCAATTTTCAACATAAGCTTAATGATTTGTTAAAAACCGAGACAGAGATTCTCTATCGCCAGTCTCACATTCACATTTTTTTCCAAAATATCTTCTTCAATAGAAGCAATTTTTTCTATAGCATTTTTTATTTTTTTACATCGAACAATATCTTTTTTTTCCACGCTTTTTAAAAGTTCCGACCGAAGAGCCATAGTCCAAATGTCCAAAACCTTGCTTATCTCCTCACTGTCCAAAGAGCAAATCTCGGCAGCATTTTCTAATTTCCTAAAATTGTCATCCGTATCAAAAAAACCAATTATTTGTTTTCCCCTTTCTCTCATAGTTTGCAGATATTCTTTGTCGTTACATAGTTCTATAGCCATTCCTGCTCTGCCTTGGGAGAATTCAACAGCATCTTTAATTACACTTTTATCATCATCCATTTTCATCAAAAACTCTTCAATAATTTTCTCCGGCACGCTGCTCAGATTTATTATCTGGCATCTGGATTTTATAGTATCCAAAATTTTATTCGATTCGGAAGATACGAGAATCAGCACGGAAGTTTCGCCCGGCTCTTCCAGGGTTTTTAACAGAGCATTGGCAGCTGCCTTATTCATAAGCTCGGCATTCCCAATAATGGCAATTTTATATTTTGACTTGTATGGATAAAGGCTCAAATCTTTTTGCAAATTTCTTATCGCTTCAACGCTTATCTGCTTTTCATCTTCATTAGGCGTCACAAACAGCAAATCCGGATTTTGCATAACTTGCCTTGCGTCATCATTTAAAAGCTCGCTCGCAAAATAAAGCGCCAAGGTGGTTTTACCAATATGTCGAGGGCCGTTAAAAAGATAAGCATGGGAAATAAATCCTTTTTCAAGGGATTTATTCAGATAGCTGACCGCTTTTTTATTGCCTAAAAAATTTTCTCCCGAAATCATAATATGCTCTTATATATTATAAATTAGCATACTTAAACCTTATAATCAAATACCAGGCTGAATGTTTTCATTTACAGAGGCTTGCAAAAATTCTTTGAATTCTTTTTCAAATCTCTCCCGAGAAAATCTTTTGGCATATTCCTTAATTTCTTCATTATTATAATTTCTTATGTTTAGATTAAGCCGCCTAATGCCATCAGCTAGAATTTCCGGCACCGCACTCTCAAATAATTCTCCATTCTTTCCAGGAATGACCGTTTCAAG
>CAZKLR010000020.1:9816-12544 GCA_964553695.1 uncultured Candidatus Saccharibacteria bacterium
AATTTATCTATTCGACGAGAAGTATTTTCTGAATTTGTCACATAATAATCAACCCTTTCCGAAGCAGATCTATCCCACATGCGTAAAAAATGGAGAATCGGCACCACAAAAATTTTCTTGATTTTCCCTATTTTATTTTCTTTTAAATAATTATGATACCAATCCCATAAAAATCTGGTAGGGGTGTGGCAATAACAAATATGAAGTGTCTTAGGCTTTACTATAATTCCCTTGGCGAAAGAGCTGGAACAGGAAATGACAACATCGAATTCACCCAAATCAAAAGTTTCTGCAGCAGCCGGAAAAAACGGAAGTAGCCATTTCTTTCTCTTTTTCAAAAACCTTGGAAATTTATTGATAAAAGAAGGACGAATTCGCGCTCCGGAAAAATACTCATTCATACTTTTATCGTATAGGAGGGTATAGATAGGAGCCTCAGGATAAAGATTGCGCAAGGAAACAAGAACCTGTTCGGCTCCGCCCCAATAAGTAAGAAAATCGTGCACAATTGCGATCTTTATTTTTTGATTCTTGCCAGCATTAGTATCCATATTGCAATAAAAAATTATAAAAATAATCACCAGTTTTCCAGCGTCTCCAGAGTCTCCCGAGCACATTTTTCCCAGCTGAATCTTTTTATATTTTCCAAACCTTTCCGGGACATATCTCTCTTGCGTTCGTTATTATCGTAGATATCAAAGATAGCCGAAGCAATTTCATTGATATTAGCCGGATCAACAAAAAGAACAGCATTGCCCGCCACTTCTTTTAGAGAAGAAGTGGCAGAACATATAACCGGAACCTGATAACTCATTGCTTCTAAAACCGGAATTCCAAATCCTTCATAAAAAGATACAAAAAGAAAAAGGTCTGCTTTTCTATACAGTGCTTCTTTTTCTGTTTCCGAAACGTAACTAAGGAAAGCAATATTATTCCGCCATTTCGATTTTGCAGCTGCTTGCTTGATATCTTTATAGCCAAAACCCTCTTTACCTGCCAAAATTAATCTTATTGCATCCTTATTTTTCACAGCCACATTTCGCATAAAAATATCAAAAGCATTGATAATTCCCTCGATGTTTTTTCTTTTCTCGATCCTGCCTATGAACAATATATTAAATTCTTTCCCAGAAAACTTTTCTAAGTTTTTGTTTTTCAAATCAATGCCGTGATTTATGACTTTTATTTTTGCAGAGTTTACTTTATAAAATTTTACCAGATCTGCTTTTGTGCTTTGAGACGGAACAATAATTTTTTTTGACCAAATAACGGATAAAAAAGTATTTACTTCCAAGAGAAGTCTTCCTTTCAAAGAATAACACTTGGGAAAATTTTTATACTCTAATCCGTGAACGGTTACAACGGTCTGCTTGGGATGGAATACTGGGATAGTATAAGCAGGGACAAAAAAAACGTCCACCTTTTCTTTTTGTAATTGCCGAGAAAGATGAAATTGCGTCCAAAGAAAATTACCTTCGACTTCTCTCAGAAAAAAATTACTAGGCAATTTAAGGTCGACTTCTGCACCCTTTCTAACGTAAAGAAAAAATTGATTTTGAGAATCAACAACCTGCGTTAGATAACATACAAGCTGATAGGAATATTCTTCGATCCCCGTTCTTTTTTTTGAAAAAGCCCTAGAAGCGTCTATCCCTACTTTCATATCTGCTAATTATTTTCTTGATATCAAATTTCTTTTGTAAACATCTAAATTATCCAGCACTATTCCCGTTCCGCGAGCTACACACAAAAGAGGATCATCAGCTACATAACAAGGAACGCCAGTAGCCTCCGCTAAAAGTTTGTCCAGATTTCTGAGCAACGCACCTCCTCCAGATAGAACCATTCCCCGGTCAATCACATCAGAAGAAAGCTCAGGCGGAGTTTTCTGCAAAACATTTTTTACAGCTTTTATCACTTCCGACAGTTCATCTCGAAGAGCTTCTGTGATTTCATTGGAGCTGATCTGAATCGTCTTAGGAAGACCAGTAACAAGATCTCTCCCTCTTATTTCCATAAATTGATCTTCTTCCAACGGCATGGCACTTCCGATTTTGATTTTTATTTCTTCGGCATTTTTCTCTCCCACAGAAACATTGTGTTTCCTTCTTATGTAGTCGGCTATAGCTTCATCAAATCTATCCCCTCCAACTCTGACTGAAGAAAAGGCGACAATACCTCCCAAAGAAATTACTGCCACTTCCGAAGTTCCTCCCCCAATATCAATTATCATATTGCCGCAAGGGGTATTAATGGCAATCCCCGCTCCTATGGCTGCCAGAATCGGCTCCTTAACTACGTAAGCCGCCTTAGCTCCAGCTTGAATTGCAGCATCGATAACCGCCCTTCTTTCTGTTGAAGTAATTCCAGCAGGCACTGAAATAATGATCTCCGGTTTGAAAAACCTAAATTTGCCACTAACCTTTTCCACAAAGTATCTTATCATTGCTTCTGTTACACGATAATCGGCAATTACTCCATTTTTTACTGGTCGGCTGGCAGTAATACTATCGGGAGTTTTACCGAGCATTTTTTTAGCCTCATTTCCAACCGCAAGTATTTTGTTCTCATCTATTGAAACAGCGACCACGGAAGGCTCATTTACAACAATACCTTTTTGAGGAATAAAAACCAGAATGTTGGCAGTACCTAAATCTATTCCTATTTTCTTTATAAACATAGAATTTTGCTTAAAATAACACTGATTTCATTCTATCTTTTACAATCT
>CAZKLR010000021.1:0-1760 GCA_964553695.1 uncultured Candidatus Saccharibacteria bacterium
GATCATCCCCATCCGTATTGTCATCCTGAACAGCGTGAAGGATCCCGTTATTGTAAGCAGCAACTATTCTTTTGGTTCCCGTGTCTCCATTGGGGGTAAGTTGATAAATGTTGTTGTCGTTTTGTACTTTCACCAGGTCTGAGGTTTGGTATTGGTTGAGTTGTTCTTGGGATATGGTTTTGATGTTTTCCCATTTGAGATGCTGGTAGGAGTTGAATACCTGAGGTGAAAGGATAAGTCTTTTGTATTGTTTATTGTTATTGTATTTAATGATGTAGACATCAAAGGAAGAGTCGGTTTTGACAATGTCGCCTTCGTTTAATGCAGATGATCGAGAATTAATGGTGATAATATCAGATATACCACCACTTTGAGTTCGAAATTTCATGTAAATATTATTTTTCGAATCCAATAAGGATTGTATTTTTTCTCTGTTATAAATCTCCCAGGAAACATTTTTAAAATCCAGACTTTCTGAGATAGCCATTTCTCTAATGTTTTCCGGCATATTATCAATGAGTATATTAGAAAGTGATATTACTGGCTTCTGGGGTAGAACAAGTCCCGAATGAGGATGTGTAACTAGAATGTTAAATAATTCTTTCTGCATATAAATTCCGTCAGTGATTTGAATTTCAGCAGTTTCAGCTTTAAAAAGAGTAATCTGTGTTGTAGCAATTCCATCTATAAAAGTAAGTGTTCCTGCTAAGCCAAAATTTATCTGATTTCCGTCTTTGTCCACAAAAACAGGCGTTCCCGCTGCATCTGCATTAGCGCCGGTAAAAGTAATGCTATGATCTCCGCTATATAAAGCATAGACATTGCCGGAAGAACCAATAGCGCTAATTGTCAGTGTCTGAGATTCTCCTGACAGCTGTGAAGATGTCCCCAAAATGGTAAAATGATCCAAATGCTCCTCTTCGGAGAGTACTGAGAAGAAAGACTCTGGAGCGAATTGATTATTATAGTCGGTCCTTATTTTATTCAGGCTCACTTCTCCTGTGGCTATCCTGAATTCGTCAATTTCTCCTGTCAGCAAATATCCCATTATTAAGCTTTTGTCGTTGCTTACATCCGAATAAGTACGATCTGCCGTATCACTATCCAGCAATCCGTTAACATAAGTTGAAAGAGTAGAGATGCCGCCTACGTTCTTTTTGATAAGCGTAATATAGTTGTAATTATTGCTCAAAGGAGAAGAAGTATTATCTAAAGTTGATCCCCCGAATTCGTTATAATAGCTTAGATTGGAAGAAAGGCGTTGCACAATACGCCTATTACCATTATCTACAACATACAGATTACCGCTTGCTTCTGTAATTCCGCCGAGATAACGGAACTCGTCATCTCCTTCACCAACACTTCCTATTTTAGATACAAAACTCATGTCATCTATTCGACGTTTCATTATGCGATTATTACTTCCATCGGTAATATATAAATATGTCCCGTCGCCCCAGATATAACTTGGATAATAGAACTGATCATCTCCACTGCCCGAAGGAGCACCGCCGATATGAGAGACATAACTCAAGTCGGAAGCTAGCCGTTTCATAATACGATGGTTATATGAATCGACGACATACAAATATGTTCCATCGCCCCAGACACCCTTCAATCCGTAGAATTGGTCGATTCCTGTCCCATAAGAACCTATCTGAGTAACATAGCTCAGATCCGAGCATTTACGCTTTACTATGCGATTGTTAGAAGAATCAGCAACATAAAGATATGTTCCGTCGCCCCAAATGCCATAAGGA
>CAZKLR010000021.1:1860-12247 GCA_964553695.1 uncultured Candidatus Saccharibacteria bacterium
GTTAGAAGAATCAGCAACATAAAGATATGTTCCGTCGCCCCAAATGCCATAAGGATAATAAAATTGGTCATTCCCGCTTCCTATTGCAGTTCCGCCGATATGAGAGACATAACTCAAGTCGGAAGCTAGCCGTTTGACAATGCGATTGTTAGAAGAATCAGCAACATAAAGATATGTTCCGTCGCCCCAAATGCCATAAGGAGAGTTAAATTGGTCGATTCCTGTCCCATAAGAACCTATCTTTGCAACCAGACTGAAATCCGAGAGCCGTCTCTTGGCAATAGAATTATTTTGAGTATCTGTAATATACAGATAAGTTCCATCATTGTATATTCCAAGGGGAGCTGAATAATTTCCATATTGACCGACTCCAAAAGTGGAGATATAACTGAGATCGGAAGCTAGCCGTTTTAACACCCGATCGTTATATGAATCATTAACATAAATATACGTTCCGTCACCCCAAATACCATTCGGATGGTCAAACTGATCGTTGCCTGTTCCTGCTGTTGTACTTCCTATTTGGGAAACATAAGCAAGCGTTGATGCCAATCGCTTTACGATACGATTATTATACGAGTCTCCTATATACAAATATGTTCCGTCGCCCCAGATACCTGTGGGTCGGCTAAACTGGTCATTGCCAGTACCTGAAGTCCCTATTTTAGCCACATAACTCAGATCCGAGCATTTACGCTTTACTATGCGATTGTTAGAAGAATCAGCAACATAAAGATATGTTCCGTCGCCCCAAATGCTCCAAGGTCTATAAAATTGGTCATCCCCGGAACCCTGTGTGCCGATTTTTGCTACAAAACTGTAATCATCCGCGCGACGTTTGATGATTCTGTTATTATAAGTATCTAGAACATATAAATATGTTCCATCGCCCCAAATGTTGACTGCGTAATAAAAATCATCATCTCCGGAACCAGGATTGCCCGAACCTATCTGTGCAACGTAGCTGAGATCCGTCAAGCTAAAAACTTCTATGCGGTGATAATTTGAATTAGCAACATAAAGCCGTGTGCTGTCACCCCACACTCCGATAGGGTCGCTGAACTGGCCCGCTCCACCTATCCAAGTCTTTATTTCTGCCACATAACTCATATCCGAAAGCCGCGTCTTAATGACTCTTTGGTTGCTCCTGTCCACCGTGTATAGATATGTTCCGTCACCCCAAGAGTATATTGGATAATTAAGGATTCCGTTTCCGATAATATTACTCCGGATGCCATTAGATGCAGTCTTCTGCACTTTAAGACTATTCTCGCCACTTTTGCCTTTATTTACTACCTCTCCCACATTACTACTGCTGGATTTTAGCCAGAAGCTGATCGTCCAATCGTTATTGCTAAAATCCAATGAATTATCGTCATTGATAATAACTGTACCGTCCCCTTCAAAGCTCTGAGCCTTTCCCACTTGTCCCGAGACTTCCTGCGGAATTATCGCTCCGGCTTTCGCCCCATCATTGCCATTCACTGTACTGTCTTGCAAGGAAGAACTGCCATCCATATGTTGAATCATCTTATATTCCGAAGTCCAGACATTATTTACATCCTGCTGGTCTGCTGCGTTCGCGTTGCCATAGTAGATATACAATTTAGTATCCACGACGTTGGAAAGAATTGGTATCTTGACCCATGCCGTCAATTTTCCTGTCGCAGGATTATATTCCTCTATTTCATGAGAAAGCTTAGTCGTTCCATCTTCTGCAGTGAACAGAATATCGGTTCCATCCGTTTTACCAATCTTGCCACCATTATTGCCATCCATAAGATCGGCATCTGTTATAGAAAACAGAAACGGATAGTCGACAAAAGTCTCACCTTCTGCTATGGAGTGATCTATGTTTATTTCCTTCCTATATTTCCATTCATTATTATACCAAAGATCGCTAGTATTCGCCCAAGCGACACTTACACTATTTAGCAGATAATCTTGTTGGAAAATTATTCCTGATGTTAGCAACTGGATAGTTAATATCGCGATTATAAGTGTTGCTTTGAACACAGAAACATTAGAGTTTTCTTTGTTTTTTGCCATAACCTTTTGACTAAACGAATTATCTAAATAACATAGAAAAAACATGCAGCTAATGTTTATAGCTTTATGTTACACATACTCATTGATATTATATTTTCTGTTCCCCTTCTTTTTATTATTTTATGTGCAAAGATTTATATTTTTTATAATCATTATATAATTATTATAATATTTTTTCTTTTTTTTTACAATGTACGCAGTTTAAAAAAAACAGATCCTGCGTTTGCTAAGATCTGTTTATAGATTAATAAAAATGCTTGCTAAGTTTTGGCCCGCTCTGATTGGCATAGTGAGAACCAATCTTTTCGCTATAGATGAAATCGGCAGGCTCAATCAATTTTTCAAAACTCATTTGGCAAATTGGCTGTCCGTCACGAAAAATAAAGTTGTTATCAAATGATCTAACTTCCAGCACCGCGCGCCTGCCTTTAATTTCGCCATTTTCTCCATATCCAAATCCCGGATCAAAGAAACCTGCATAATGGCTGCGGAACTCACCGCTGGAAATATCGTAAGCAATCATTTCACCGGAAAAATTTCGCGGAATACGAATCGCCTCTTTTGTGCAAAAAATATAAAAAGCTTCTTTTTCCAAAAGGATAGTTCTGTTTTTATTTGCATAAATCGGTTCAAAAAAATCTTCCGCTTTGTAATATCCAATCTTTGAAAAATCCAATACTTGATCATAAGAAAGATTTTTGTAGCCAATAATACCTCCTTCACCCTCGCCTTCAAGATCAATATTCATAACCAATTTATTTCCCTCTTCTTTGGTTATTTTATCTTTAGTTTCAATAAAATTAGATTCTTTATCAAAAAGTAACTTGTTAGTATCATAAACTTCCTCCATTTCCTCCCACCCGATTCGAGCCTGGCAATTAAAAATTCTAATTTGATTTAATCTTTCTCCTGGGGCAAGTTTAATCAAAAAAGATTTCGGAATAACTTGAAGCCAAAGTTCTCCGCTATATCCAGAAGGAACCATATCGAATCTTGAATAGCCGTCTACTAAAAGTCTTGTCTGTAAATCGGTTCTACCCGTAGAACTTTTAGAAGATGCTAAGGCAAATTTATCTTTTAACAGAGCGAGAGTCTCATTAAGTTTTATCAGGTAAACGCCATTTCTTTCCAGAGGATGGCTTAAGTCTGCTTTATATACGCATTCATTCTTTATAACTTCTCTGATTTTCTCCCCTTTTTGCGGTAAAAAAGTCCCCTTGATTCGATAAATTTCTTCTGAGATGCTAAGATCAATACTAGCCGGCTGAATATTCTTTGCACTTGCCACGATTTCTCCCGTTTCAATCATTTTTTCAATCATTTGAGACGGAAACACCCCAAGATTTTTTTTATTCTCCTCCATAAAAAATAACAAAAAGATAAATTGCACTGCTTGTTCAAACACACAAATACCACGAAACCGGTCAAAAACCGGTTTCTATCGTAATATAGATTGTCTACAGATTGATTTTAATTCCAATACCCATTGTAGAAGAAATAGAGATGTTCTTTATAAATTCTCCTTTCGCTCCTGACGGCTTGTTATCTTTAATATTCTGAATGAAAGTCTCGATATTTTCTTTGATTTTTTCTTCTCCAAAAGAAACTTTTCCCACCAACTGATGCAAGTTGCTAGTTGCATCATTTTTGAAACTAAGTTTACCTTTTTTAAGCTGCTCAACAGTTTCTTTAATATCGTTAGTAACAGTATCGGTTTTTGGTGAAGGCATCAAGCCTTTTGGACCTAAAACTTTAGCAATACTGGCCATTTTTTTCATCATTTCCGGAGTGGCAACTGAAACATCAAAATCAACTTCTTTGGTCTGTTTGATTTTATCGATCAATTCCTGTCCTCCAAACACATCCGCTCCGGCAGCTTCCGCTTCTATTAGTTTTTCTCCTTCGGCAAAAACAGCGATTCTTTTTTCCTTGCCGGTTCCGTGCGGAAGAACTATCGTTCCTCTGATTTGCTGATCGGCTTGTTTTGGATCAATTCCGGTTCTGATGTGAATTTCCACGCTTTCATCGAACTTTGAGTTCGCATTCTTGATTAACATTTTAACTGCTTCATCCAGAGAATACCTTTTATTGTTGTCAACTTGTTCTCTGAGATTCTTATAACGTTTTGATCTTTGCATATTTTTCTCCTTTTGTGGTACAGACGCTTTTCAAGCTCCCACAAATAAATTAATTAATTCGATTTACTTATTTTCTAAACAGTCCTTTTATTCCTCAACAACCACGCCCATTGATCTTGCAGTTCCAGCGATGATTTTCATAGCCTGTTCAACATCGTTGGCATTCAAATCTTTCATTTTTGCTTCTGCAATTTGTTGAAGTTGAGCCTTAGTCAATTTTCCAACTTTGTCTTTTTGTGGGACTTTAGATCCTTTTTGAATTCCGGCAGCTGCCATAATCAGATTTGCCGCAGGAGTACTTTTCATTACGAATTCATAAGATTTGTCTTCGTAAACAAAAATTCTTACAGGCACAACACCAGTCAAATCTTTTGATTCGTTATTGAATCGAGTACAGAATTCTTGGATATTGATTCCCGCCTGTCCCAAAGCCGGACCTACTGGAGGAGCCGGATTGGCCTTACCTGCTGGAATTTGAAGTTTGATTTCTTTTATTACTTTCTTTGCCATAGTATTTGGTATAAAATTTAAATTTTCTTAATTTGCAGGAAGTCAAGTTCTATTGGAGTTTCTCTTCCGAACATTTGAACTAAAACTTTAATCTTGCCCTTTTCTTCATCGATAGACTCAATTTTGCCGTCAAAATCCTTGAACGGACCATCCACAATCTTGATAATGTCTCCAACAGAAACGTCAATTTTGTATTTCGGCTCTTTAACACCCATGCGCTTTTTGATTCCAGACATCTCTTCCTCTGCAATCGGAGTAGGAGTAGTGCCTGAACCGATAAAACCGGTAACGTTTGGCGTGTTTCGCACCACATACCAAGAATCGTCAGTCACGATCATTTCCACTAAAACATATCCTGGGAAGATTCTTTCTTCAACAACTTTTCTCTTTCCATTTTTGATCTTAATCTTTTTTTCCTTTGGAACCATAACGTCAAAAATCTTGTCTTCCATTCCCATCGATTCAATTCTTTGCTTCAAGTTTCGGCAGACGTTATCTTCATATCCGGAATAAGTATGCAAAACATACCAATTACGCCCAAAGTCAGCTACTTGTTTTGGCATATTCTTATCTTCTTAATAGTTAATTTTTCATTATAACCTTTTGAACGACATAGCTAAATAAAGCATCAGCTCCGCCCATAAAAGCTGCAGTTGCCAAGCTTGCCACAATTACAACCAACGAATCTTTGATAGTTTTTTGTTTTGTAGGCCAGCTTACTTTTCTCATTTCCGCCCTAACTTCGGTGAGATAATTTTTAATATTCATTTATATCTAATTTAAGGCTTAAAAATACTCGCGATTTTAAAACAGCCTCTCAAAAGGCTATTATTTACTCTATTTTCAATATACGGTTACATAATATATCTAAAGTGAAATAAAGTCAAGGATTGAAAAATCGGCCAAAATATCAATAAAAACAGGATTTTAGGGATGCGAATCGTACCGGGTTAAACTTACTAATAACCTATCTTTAATCCTATTAAGCCTTCTATAAAGCAGTAATTATAAAATTGCCCTTTATATTTGGCAATTTTGAGCAATAATCACCTCTCAATGTCCTTGTACCTATCTTTTTTCTTTTCTATTGCTCTTTCTTTTATTTTAGCAACCAACGCAACAATAAAAAACAAAAGAACGCTCAAATAAATCAGCACTATTACAAAAGCAAAAATAGTAAAAAGATTCATCATATTTTTCAGCTTATATAATTATTCAATTTTTACTGCCGTGCCATAGACTAAAGACTCTGAAACTCCGCTGGCAACACTGCTGCTGGAAAATCTGACAGCGCAAATAGCGTTGGCCCCTATTTTTTCCGCCTGCTCAACCATCCGATCAATCGACTGATCTCTAACTTCTGCAATGAGTTTTGTATATTCCAAAACCTCTCCTCCTGTTATGTTTTTGGCTAGAGCCATAATATCTCTGCCAATGTTTCTGGAACGGGCAGCATTTCCATAAACCATTCCAAAAGTCTGCACGATGTTTTTTCCGGGAATATTATCGGTTGTTGTTATTATCATAGTTTTAATAATATTTATTTATTAAAATATTGTTTATTTTTATTATATCCATTTTCTCTTTACAATAATAAAAAATAGCATCAGCGAAGAAAAAACGATTATACCCAGTATATAAAAAATCGCAAAAGGATTATCTTGCATAGGCAAAGGCACATTCATTCCAAAAACACTGGAAATAATTGTCGGCACGGTAAGCATAATCGTGGCGATAGTCAAAAACTTCATCACGCGATTCAGATCGTTGGTTAAGATTGTAGAATAAGCCTCACGAATGTTCTTGATAGATTTTAGACCGGAACCGGAAAGTTCCAGTGTTTGTTTGCTGTCCATAACCAAATCTTCAACTATGTCTATATCTTTGTCGTAAATAGTTATATATTTCCCCCGCAAAATCCTTTCGGTGATATTAATAGTAGGCATAAGCGCCGAAATAAAATCATTAAGCGTTTCCTCTTCCTGCACCAGAAACAGAATGTCTTTATTTCTTAGGTTATGAATTTCAATCTTTTTCTGCTTAATATCTTTAAGTATTTTATTCAGGTATAAATCATAATTTCTGAAAATTTCAGAAATGGTCTTGAGGACAAAATAAGTTTTTTTGGTAGTTAAAAAGTCTCTGTCCTTTTCCAAAAAGTAGTTAGTGATATATTCTTTTTCTTTGCAAATCGTCACAATATTAGATTCGGTAATTATCACCAGAAAGGGGAAAGTTGTAATAAAGCCTTCTTTGATAACAGGAAATCTTATAATCATATAAAAAACGCCGTCCTCTTTTTCTACTCGAGAAAGCTCATTTTCATCAAGAGCATCTTCTAAAATGGTAGGATCAAGCTTTAAAGAGTTAACTACCAAACCCAATTCCGCTTCGTTTGGATTTATCATCTTAATCCAGCTTCCGGCTTCTATTTTATTAATTTCTCTAAGCTCGGGAGACTTTAAAGTTCTTTTGTAAATTTTAATCATAGATTTATTAAAAACATTAAAACACTTTTTTAGCCTCATTCCATAAACTAGGATCTCCTTTTTGAGTCTTTAGCCAATACCACCATTCGCTTCCCCAAAGATAAGCTTCGGAAAATCTTACTTCATTTACATATTCAATATTTTTGCGGAATTGCTCGGCATTCATCGATTTATACTGCTCTTCCAAGGGAGTTTCGAGGATAGTTTTAGGACCCCACGGCTCGGCTTGTAATTCAACAATAATTATTTTCTTTATGTCTGTTATATAAGTTATAAAGGCAGCTTTGAGCCGGTAAATAATTGAAGATATCGGATAGTGGACGTAGCCAAGTTTCTCATTCCAAACAATTCGATATAGGGTAGTTCCTAGAATGTCTGCCTTGTTTGCCGCATCATACCAAGTACTAAGTTCTCCGCTATCGGTAACAATCAATGATCGCGACGGATCGGTTTCCCTGACAGTCGCAATTTCTTCATCCAAAAGATCTTCATCAAATTTCGGGCATTCTCCGTAAGGAAGAAACGGCTCATTCTCCACTTGCCAAGAAACAACTGCCGAATAATTTTTATAGCGATTTATGACTGTATTTAGAGTTTCTTTTATTTCTGCTTCGCGTTCTTCTTCACTCAGACTTTTTACCCAGATGGGAATATGACATTCCGGCCAACGCGGCTGTTTTTGTCCAACAACCAGAATGATTTCCACGTTTCGTCTCTGCGCTTCTTCTATCTGCCAATCAACATTTTCAAAATGATATTCACCTCTTTGCGGCTCAATTTCCGTCCAGTAAATAGGCAATCTTAAGTTTTTTACTTTTAGATCATCCAAAATAGCCAAGTAGTTTTCTCGCCAATTTAACCCCAAATATTGAGAAAAGTCTTTGCTAAAAGTTACTCCATAAGTTACTTTAGTATTATTGGGAGAATAAAGAAAAAATATAACCAGCGTAAACAAAGACAGTGCAAGCAAAATAATCAGCAATCTTTTCCTCCCCTTTCTCTTTTTTTGTCCATCTTTATCAACAATTTCCAAGGATTTATTATCATTCATAACAAATATTTTAAGAGATTAAAATCAATCCGATAGCCGTAAAAACAAGCGCTATGCCTTTTTGTGCCAATATTTTTCGATCTGTCTGCTCATTAAAAAAATCTGGCATTCGTTTTGAAAGAATGGCCGAAAAAAATAACACAAAAGCATACTGAATAGACTGAAGAGAATTTACAATGGTGGCACTGCCAAGCGAAATGGCATAATTAATCAATACCGAGCCCATAGAAGAAACCCCCTTGTTTATAAAAAAGAAAATCGAACCATGAGCCTTCGAAGAAGTTTTTTTATTTTCTGTCCGATCTTTTTCAGTAGCGCTAAAAATCATTTCTCTATTCTTCTTTGAAGCAAGAAGTGATATTGCCCCCACAAATCCTCCCAGCTGCAATATTATAAACACCTCCCAAAAACCGGATTTAGTAAAAATAAAGTCCATCAGCACATAGTAAAGTCCAAACAAGAAACCGGCAGTAATCGCAACAGAAGCCCCTTTGATATACGAAAGCCTATTCTTTTCTATTTTAGCAGACATTAAAAATCCTCCAATAATAAAAAGAAAAAAGGCGCAAAATTGCCTAAAACTCAAAACTTCCTTAAGAAAAACAGCCGAAAGAAGAAAGGTGAAAATCGGAACAAGCACTCCGACCATCGGCGTAATTCTTGAAATCTCCCCTTTTGCGGTCGCCTGATAAAGCGCAATTAATGCATAAATAAAAATAGTTCCATCAATAATACCCAAAAAAATAACTTCCCAGGAAGGAAAATCAAGTCTTATCTCGATAGGCGAAGCGAGAATAATTATTGGAGCAGCCAAGATATATAATATTTGGAAAAACCCCGAATAAAAAGCATATGCAACCGGATTTAGTGTTGTGTTTGAAACTATATGTTTATCAGTAACAGAGGCAACTGCGAGAAAAAAATAGGCAATAACCGCTATAATAATTATTAGCTGCATCTTAATCTTCTATAATTAATTTATTATCTTTACATATTTTAGCATATGCCAACGCGCTTGGACGAACTTTATAGGTCATATTATCATAATTCATCTCCAAAAGTCCAAAACGCGGAGCAAACCCATCTGCCCATTCAAAATTATCCAACAATGCCCAATAAAGATATCCGCGCACGTCCGCACCTTCGGAAATGGCTTGGTGTACCCATTTTAGATGATCACAAATATACTTCTCTCTTTTTTCATCTTTGGCGTCAGCTATGCCATTTTCGGTGATATATATTGGTAATTTATATTTTTTTAGTTTTTTCAAAACTTCATAGATGCCTTGCGGGTAAATATCCCACCCCAAGTCAGATACCACCTGATTACTATTTCCATTTTCAATGAAAGGAAAATTTTTTGTTATTTTTATCTTCTCATGAAAATAAAAATTTACTCCTATAAAATCTTGTTCTTTTTTTGTCAGATTTAAAAATAATTGATTGCGGATAAAATCCCAGACACGAACTGCAATTATATTCGGCAGACTTTGAGAATAAGGCTCGACAAAAGAATAATTTTCCGCCATCCCGACCTGGGTATCCGGATTTATGTCTTTGATAATTCGATACGCCTTTTTATGAGCACTTATAAGATTAAAGAATGCTTTGCCGCAACCCAATAAGTTCCCTTTTTCCTTTGGCGGAAACTTGCCAATAAGATAGCTATGGGAAACTAAAATAGTTGGTTCATTGATGGTCAGCCAAAAGTCCACATACCCATCAAGCTCTCGAACGACAAAAGATACAAAATTCTGAAAATATGCAGGAGCCTCAAGACTCGCCCAGCCCCCTTTTTTCATAAGCCAAACAGGGATAGTCGCGTGCCAAAGAGTTGCCATTGTTTTTATATCCCGTTTTTTTAACCCCTTTAGCATAGTTTTATAGTGTTCGAGCGCCTCACGGTCAAATTTCCCTTCTTCCGGTTCAATGCGTGACCACTCCAAAGAAAGCCGGTGAACGTTCTGTTCTAGTTGAACGGCTTCGTCGAAATATTCTTCAAAACGATTCCAATAATCACAAGCCTTTCCTGCCGGAAAATCTTCTGACCAGTTGCAATTCTCAATTCCGCCTTCCACCTGATAAGAGGAAACGGACGATCCCCAGAGAAACCCCTCCGGAAATTTCAACTCTTTTTTCATAGGTATAAT
>CAZKLR010000022.1:0-2456 GCA_964553695.1 uncultured Candidatus Saccharibacteria bacterium
AGCTGTCCGATATACTGATGCGCCACAATCAAATCAAGACGATATTTTCTCGCCTCAGACAGAATTCCCGCAAAAGACTCAGTGGCAAAATTCTGGAACTCGTCAACATAAAGATAAAAATCTTTTCGATCCTCTTCCGGCGTGTCCACCCTTCCCATTGCGGCAAGCTGGATTTTGGTAATAAGCATTGCACCCAAAAGAGCGCTATAGTCTTCTCCGATTCTTCCCTTGGCCAGATTAACGATAAATATTTTCTGGCTATCCATTATGTCCCGCATATCAATTGAAGAATGCGGCTGAGATACGATATTTCTAACCAAGGAACTCGACAAAAATTGACCTACCTTATTTTGAATCGGAGATATGGCCTCCACCATAAATTGTTTGGAGTACTTGGTAAATTCATCGGTCCAGAAAGTTTTTACCACCGGATCAGAAATCTTGCTTACAACTTTTTTACGATAATCGTCATCAACAAGCATTCTGGGCACGCCAAGCAATGTACTATCAGGATATTCCAAAAGTCCGAGAATAGTATTTCTAAGCAAATATTCCAAACGCGGCCCCCAAGAATCAGCCCAAATTTTCTTAAACACTCCAATAAGTCCGGAAGCGACCAAATGCCGATATTTAGGATCAACATGCTCCATAACATTAAAAGCGATCGGATAGTCGATATCTGCCGGATTGAAATAAATAACATCATTTACCCGGGAATTTGGTATAAAATTCAAAATCTTCTCCGCCAAATCGCCGTGCGGATCAACCACAGCCAAACCATTTCCTGCATTAATGTCAGAAATGATCATATTTTCCAGAAGCGTCGTCTTACCCATACCGGTCTTACCAATAACATACATATGTCTTCGCCGGTCATCACGCTTTATGCCAAAAACATGTTCTTGGCCTCTGAAATTTGTTTTACCAAAATAAGTAATTTCGTTATTTTCCATAATGTTGATTTATATTGCCCCTCCCAGAAACAGAAAATTAAATTGGCAAAGTCGCCGGAGGTTTTCCTTTTTTTGCTTCCACTCGCGGCACCACTGGACCTTTGACTTCTTTTGTCGGAAAGTGAAAAATAGTTGCCAGTTCATCTGAAGTAAGAACGTAACTTTTAACATCCAAGGTTCTTGCTTTATATTTTCTCAGTATTGCTTTCTTCTTTACAGCTTTTCTAGCATCCGGAAAGAAATAGTAAGCGCTAGTTTTGGTTTTCCCGTCCGGACCGAAACGATTCAAAAACTCGGTTCCAAATTGTGTAAAGTAAGAGAACATAACAGAGTTAGCTTTTCCTTTATTGAAAATATTTCTTTTAGCGGCATAAATATAACGTATGTCTGTTTCAAATCCAGGTTTTTTTATTTTCTCATCAATTGCCTTGATGGTATCCAATTCGCCGGGAGATAAATGAAGAAGCATACTCGGAAGATCTTTACCTTTATCTTCCTCTTTTTTGCCAGCTGCAAAATCAGGATTAAAAAAATCAAAAGCTATATGTTTACACAAATCTATAACTTCATTCGTCAATTGATTAAAGAATCCCCCGGAAGATTTTTCTTTTACCTGTCTTCCTGCCAATTTCAAAACTATATTTCTTGCCGTTTTCTTCCACCCGTCATCTGTTGGCTTTATTAAAATCTGAATCCAAATCTGTTCACCTGGACCAAGTTTATTCACACCTTCCACGACATTTGACAGAGGATCAACAAATTCACCGGAAGCCGTATCCTCGAAATCTTTATATGTCCTAATGGGATAAGCGCTATCCTTGGCAAGCTTCATATCCGTTCCCCAAATATCATAGTCTTCATTAGGGACGTCATCGGGAATACTTGAGATATAATCCTCCACTTCCTGAATCTCCGCATCAGGATAAACTCCATAAATCTGCGATTCTATAATATCCCTGTGCATATCAGGAGTTCGAATATAAAAATGCACATCCCCTTCAAAACTTACAATTTCCAAACTAAACCAGGAATCCACCGCACCTGAAAGATAAATATCATACAAAGTATCAATAACCACGTCATATGTACTGGCAAGACCGGCAAAAAATTCTTCCATAGTTTTAGGTCTTTTTTCCAGCTCTGCAGAAACTTTAACCTCCAGTAGATTCCACTTCATCAGCTTCCTCATATTTTTTTCCTGCACATAGGTTACCCACATAGACTGAAACAGCGGCCACAAAAGATAAAATGAAAAAAACCACCAATATTTTATATAGATGTAAAGACCTTCTTTAAAAGATTCCCAGATAACAGTAGAGAAAGTTACCATATTTATTTTTGCCTAACTTATTTCAGGCGGTATACTTTGTTGGGAAGTTTTTCAAAATATTTTTTGTTCTGCAAATTAAGGACTATTGTATTTTTCTTAACCTGCCTTTTTTCCATAACATTTTTGATAATCTCCTCCTGATCCATTACCCCGCCTTTTTCTTTTATTATCTC
>CAZKLR010000022.1:2556-10280 GCA_964553695.1 uncultured Candidatus Saccharibacteria bacterium
CTTATTTACATCCAAATAAGAACGAATTGATTCATGAGAAAATTCATTCATTCCTTCTTTTTTAACGCTTCGCTTGGCGATTTCAACCAATGAATCAAAATCCAAGCTTTTTTTATTCTGCTTAAAATAGTCCTCCAAAATATCCAGAGTTTCTTCAAAGATTTCAACCCCGCGGACTTCATAAAAATAAAATTTCTTATGGTTCGGACCTTCTTTCGATTTTTGAATAGAATCATCTAAATCGAGCAGCAAAATCATAATTTGCTTATTCAATCTTTTTTCATCAACATTATCAAACAAATATTCCACTAATCTGTCCTCACCGATCAATCCTCCATTTTCTTCAATAATTTTTTTAACAAAATCAAAAATAGTTTCAAGATTATACTTGCCAATATTTCCTTTTAGTTTATCAATTGATTCTGTCTCTATCTGCCTCACCCTTTCCCGGGTTATGCCATATTCTTTTCCAATGCCATCCAACGTCTGTACGCCTTCGCCCTTTAAATCATATCTTTTAACAATAACATTCTTCTGCCTCTCGTTCAATTCCTTCAGCATGTCAAAAATTAGCTTCCGAAGATCAATTTTTAATTCATTTTTAGTTTTTATATCTTTATCCATATTATTTAAATTATTATATTTCCAAAAAATATCACTGCAATAATATATCACATTTAAAATTTAGTGTCAAGATTTTGACATTATTGATGCACTTCAAAATTTAAAATTTACTTTGCAAATAAAAAACAGCAGACTATGAAAGCCTGCTGTTTTTTCTATATATAAACTATCGTAAACGCTAACAATTTTCTATTTTTAAACTTTTTAAAATCAAAATGGTTTGTAAGTTCAGGAAAGTTTAAAAATTTTATTTTTCATCCGGAAATTTCTCTCAACCGAAGAAGATAGCAAAGGCGATTTATATTCTGATGAATAGTGGGAGCTATAAATTAGTTTATGTCCCGTTCGATCAGCTCTCTCCTTCGCTATTCTCGCCGTTTGTGGCAAGTTTTTTCATTCGCAACTCACTATACTAGCACAATACAAATATATTGTCAAGTATTTTCTCCATAACCCTTGACTTATACCTTAAAATCGACTAGAATGCCTCTGTTATCAAGTAAAAACTAAATCAGCAGAAATGGAAATTTCTATTGCAGCAGAAACAGTAACTCATTTTTTGGGCATGCCGGTCACAAACTCGCTTTTGGCCTCGTTTTTAACAACTATAGTTCTAGTAGCTGTCAGTTATTTTGCCACAAAAAATCTAAAAGAAGTCCCAAGAGGGATACAAAATATTATCGAATTTGCAATCGAAAGCATCTATAATATGATTCAGGACGTGACCCAAGATAAGAAAAAGACCTATAATTTTTTTCCTGTTGTTGCCACGATTTTTTTATTCGTACTTGTTTCCAACTGGATGGGACTTTTGCCAGGCTTTGCCACTGTTGGCATCTATGAAGAAGTTGAAGGCGGACATAAAATTCTGGTTTCTTTCCTTAGATCAGCAAACAGCGACCTAAATTCAACCTTGGCAATCGCCATTGTATCGGTAATGTCAACTCAAATATTGGGAATCGCCGCTCTGGGATTTGTGAAATATAGCAAGAAATTCATCAATTTAAGCTCCCCTATCGCATTTTTTATCGGTATTTTGGAAATTGTCAGCGAGGTGGCCAAGATGATTTCTTTCTCTTTTCGTCTCTTTGGAAATGTATTTGCAGGAGAGGTTTTACTTACTGTGATAATGACAATCGCTCCGTTCATTGCCCCTCTGCCATTCTTCGCGATGGAATTATTTGTAGGAGCTATCCAGGCTTTGGTATTTGCAATGCTAACCCTGGTATTTATGAATATGGCTGTTATACCGCACGAAGAACACTAGAAAAAATAAATACTATTTATTTTATATATAGTTAATTAATTTTATTAATCTTAAAGGAAAAACTATGGAACTAACGAAAGAAGCACTCCAAATTATCTTTGCTGGAGCAACCATCATTTTTGGTACAGCTATGCCAGCACTTGCAATTGGAAAAATTGCCAGCACCGGCCTTGAAGCTATCGGAAGAAACCCGGAAGCTGCCGGAGATGTAAAGTCAACCATGATTTTGGGTGTAGCTTTTGCTGAGGCAATTGCAATTTACGCCTTGGTAGTAGCTCTTATTATCAAGTTTGTATAATAGACGGGGCTTCTGCCCCTTTTCTCTTTATTACAAATTTAGAACATAGATTTATGTTCTAAAAAAGCGACAAAACAAATTCCATAAACAAAATGTTCTGTCACTTTTCAAGGATATAAATTAATAATTTAAAGATAAGATTATGTCATCAGAGATATTCGACAAGTTGGGATTGAATGCAGCGCTTTTGATTTCACAGATCGTCAATTTCATCCTTCTCGTAATCCTTCTTAAGAAAATTGCCTACAAGCCGGTACTGAAGATGTTAAACGACCGTTCGGAAAGAATTGCAAAAAGCTTGGAAGAAGCAAAAAAAATCGAAGAAGAACTGAAAAATACAGAGGAAACAAAAGTACAGGAAATACGCAAGGCAAAGGAAGAAGCTCAGAAAATCATAAAGGAAGCCTATGAAAATGCAGAGGCAAATTCTCAGAAAAGTATAGACGATACAAAAAAGAAGACTCAAGAAATCGTCCAGAAAGCCAAAGAAGAAATTCAGGAAGAAAAAGAAAAATCCGTCAAAGAAGCCAAAGAAGAAATAGGAGATTTGGCTATACAAATTGCAGAAAAGATTATTAAGAAAAACTTGGACAGTGAAGCACAAAGAAAATTGGCGGAAGAAACTTTGTCAAAAATACAATAAAGTTAGTATATGATCAAAACAACACCCAAACAATACGCAATCAGTCTCTACGAAGCCACAAAAAATGCCAATAAAGAAGAAGCGGAGAAATTGGTAGAAAATTTTGTGAAACTTCTGCGAGTTAACAATGCCCTATTTTTAAGCGAAAAGATTATTGAAGAATATTACGCTTATTACCGCAAACAGAAAGGTATTTCCAAATTGAAAGTAATTAGCAGTGAAAAACTTAATTCGGATGTAATTAACGGAATAGTTAAACACTTCGCAGGACAAGTAGAAATGGAAGAGGAAATTGACGAAAAACTTATTGGCGGAATTATGTTGGAAATAAATGATGACACTTTAATAGACGGGAGCGTAAGAAAAAAATTGGAATATATCAAAGAAAATATAAATTAAATTTAATATACATTATAAATAAAGAATAAATATGAACAGCTATATCATAGAAAATCTCAAGAAACAGATTGCCGGAGCCAAACTTGAAGCACAGGTTGAAAAAATTGGAAAGGTCATCAAGGTCGGAGACGGTGTGGCTACCATCAGCGGAATTGGTGAAGTTATGAGCGGCGAGCTTTTGGATTTTGAAAATGGAGTCCATGGAGTTGCTCTTAATTTGGAAGAGGACGGCGTGGGAGCCATGATTATGGGTGACTACAAAAAAGTTAAAGAAGGAGATGTAGTTAAAAGCACAGGAAGGATTTTGGAAGTTCCTGTGGGAGAAGCGATGATTGGAAGAGTGGTAAGCGCTCTTGGAGAACCGTTGGACGGAGAAGGAGAAATTAAAACCGATAAATTCTATCCGGTAGAAAAAATCGCACCGCGTGTAATCACTAGGAAAGGAGTTGATACTCCCCTTCAGACTGGAATAAAAGCCATCGATGCTATGATTCCAATTGGAAAAGGCCAGCGAGAACTTATTATCGGCGACCGCCAGATTGGAAAAACTGCCATTGCTGTTGATACTATTATCAACCAAAAAGGCAAAGACGTTATTTGTATTTATGTAGCCATAGGACAAAAAGAATCAAAAATTGCCAAGATTGTAGCCAAGCTCAAAGAAGCTGGAGCGATGGATCACACAATTGTAGTACTTGCCGGTTCTTCAGATTCCGCAGCTATGTCTTATATAGCTCCTTACGCCGGATGCGCAATGGGTGAATATTTTATGGATAAAGGAAAAGATGCGCTTATTATCTACGATGATTTAACTAAACACGCCCAAGCATACAGGCAGATATCACTTATTCTTAGAAGACCGCCAGGACGTGAGGCTTACCCGGGAGACGTTTTCTATCTCCATTCAAGACTTTTGGAAAGAGCTGCGAAGTTGGATGAAAAATACGGAGGAGGTTCACTGACCGCATTGCCTATCATTGAGACTCAAGCTGGAGATGTCAGTGCCTACATTCCAACCAACGTAATTTCCATTACCGACGGACAGATTTTCTTGGAATCCGACCTCTTCTATCAAGGAATCAGACCGGCTATAAATCCAGGTATTTCTGTTTCTCGTGTAGGTTCAGCCGCACAAACCAAAGCTATAAGGAAAGTTGCCGGTAAATTGCGTCTTGAACTCGCACAGTTCCGAGAATTGGCTGCTTTTGCACAATTTGCTTCCGATTTGGATAAAGAAACTAAAGACAGAATCGAGCGAGGAAAGAGACTCACCGAGATCCTTAAACAAAATCAATATTCCCCTCTTTCTGTAGCACAACAGGTTATAACTATTTTTGCCACCATTAACGGTTTCTTGGATGAAGTGCCAGTCAGCGATGTGCAAAAGTTTGAAGCCGAACTTTTGACATTTATGGCCGAGCAAAAGACTGAGATTATAGAAAACATCGAAAAAGAAAAAGTTATCTCAGATGAAACCGACAAAGCATTAAGAGAAGCAATCGAGGATTTTAAAGCTTCTTTCTCCAAAAAAGAAATTGAGAAATAGGATTCCGAACATAAAATTTCAAGGAATAATTTGATGAAATATGCAATCAACCAGACATATAAAAAGACAAATTCAATCAACCAAGAATATTACCAAGATTACCAAAGCGATGGAAATGGTTTCGGCTGCAAAAATGAGAAAAAGCCAGGAAGCAGCTCTGGTTGCAAGACCATATGCTGAAGCTGCGCTCAAACTCTTGGATAACGTCTGCGGATCGATAAAATCACAAAAAGATTATCCTCTGACCAGCAAGAGAGAAACTAAGAAAATTTGCCTTCTGGTTATTGCCTCTGACAAAGGATTCTGCGGCGCGCTTAACAGCTCGGTTTTGAAGGAAGCGACAAAAATTATTTCAGAAAATTCAGACAAAGAAATTAGCATAATCGCCGTAGGGAAAAAAGTAGAAAAATTTTTCCGAGGAAAGCAAAATACGATCGCAATATTTGAAAACATTGGAGATACGGTTGAACTTTCTGAAACTCTTCCCATTTCCCGATTGATTATGGAAGATTTTCTGGCAGAAAAATACGATAAAGTTATAGCGATTTATACGGATTTCGTTTCTACGCTCAAGCAAGACGTAAAAGTAAAAACTTTACTTCCAATTAGCGAAAAAAGCTTCAAAAAGACAATAGATGAAATGGGAAAAGACGAAATCGGCAGGACAAAAAACATGAAAGATACAACAGAATATATATTTGAGCCATCTCCAGAGGAAGTTTTAAAAAAGCTCTTACCCAATCTGGTTGAAACTCAGGTTTTTGACGTAATATTGGAATCTAATGCTTCTGAACACAGCGCCAGAATGGTGGCTATGCAGAATGCGACTGACAATGCCAATGAACTTCTAGAAGATTTAAAACTTTCCTACAACTATGCAAGACAACAGAAGATTACACAGGAAATGACAGAAATTGCCGCAGGAGTTACAGCGCAAGAAGGATAAAGCTAATTTAAGTTTTTACATAAATTATTAAATACTTACACAATAAATATGAGCAAAGGAAAAGTAGCACAAATTATTGGAACGGTAGTTGACGTAGAATTCGAAGATCAGCTCCCTTCCATATATAATGCAATTAAAACTAAAACCGGTGACGGCAAAGACCTTGTTCTGGAAGTCGTTCAGCACTTAGGTTCTGGAAAGATTCGGGCAATCGCCATGGATTCAACTGACGGACTGCAAAGAGGCACCGAAGTGGAAGACACAGAAGCTCCAATTTCCGTTCCAGTAGGAGAAGAGGTGTTGGGAAGAATGTTTGACGTGCTTGGAAAAACTATTGATGGCAAAGAAGAAGGAAAATTCTCCAAGAGAGCTTCTATTCATCGTCCAGCTCCATCATTCACAGAGCAATCCACTAAAAGCGAAATTTTCGAAACCGGTATAAAAGTCATTGACCTTATTTGCCCTTTTACTAAAGGAGGCAAGGTTGGATTGTTTGGCGGCGCCGGCGTGGGCAAAACCGTTCTTATCCAGGAGCTTATTCGCAACATTGCGCAAGAGCACGGAGGTTATTCAGTATTCGCCGGTGTAGGAGAAAGAACTCGAGAAGGAAATGATCTTTACCACGAAATGAAAGACTCAGGCGTACTTTCCAAGACCGCTTTGGTTTTCGGACAGATGAATGAAGTCCCGGGAGCAAGACAACGTGTCGCCCTTTCCGGACTTACGATGGCTGAAAATTTCCGCGACGAGATGGGAAAAGACGTTTTGCTTTTTATTGACAACATTTTTAGATTTACACAGGCAGGTTCTGAAGTATCAGCTCTTCTCGGACGTATGCCTTCCGCAGTGGGATATCAACCGACTTTAGCCCAAGAAATGGGTGAATTGCAGGAACGTATTACTTCCACCAAAAAAGGTTCAATTACTTCCGTACAAGCGGTATATGTGCCAGCAGACGATTATACAGATCCGGCACCAGCTACTACTTTTTCCCATTTGGATTCAACCGTTGCCCTTTCTCGTGCATTGACAGAGATTGGAATCTATCCGGCCGTAGATCCTCTAGATTCAAGCTCTACCATCATGGATCCAAATATTGTCGGAAAAGATCACTATGAAGTTGCCCGTGAAGTACAAAAAGTGCTGCAGAAATATAAAGACCTGCAGGATATTATTGCCATTATGGGAATGGAAGAACTTTCCGAAGATGATAAAATTACAGTTGCTCGCGCACGTAAGATACAAAAATTCCTTTCTCAACCGATGTTCGTCGCAGAAGCATTTACCGGTACGCCGGGACAATATGTGCCGCTTTCCGAGACCATCCGCGGCTTCAAAGAAATCTTGGAAGGAAAACATGATGATAAGAATGAAAATGCTTTCTATATGAAAGGCACCATCGACCAGATAGAGGAAAAATAAGAATCACTCATAAGTTTTCAATATGAAAATAGATTTACAAATAGTTACTCCGGAAAAAATCGCCTTCCAGGGAGAAGCCGATCAAGTATCCCTTCCCACTAAAAATGGTCAAATTACTATTTTGCCTAAACATATTTCATTGGTAAGCACAATCAAACACGGAGAGCTTATTATTAAAAATGAAGGTGAAGAAGTTTTGATGGCAGTTTATGGCGGTTTTGTCGAGATTAGAAAAAACCAAGTTCGTGTAATGACCGATATTGCTGAAAGAGTTGATGAAATTGACGAAGAAAAGGTTGAACGAGCAAGACAAGAAGCGCAAAGAAGACTTCAAGAGAAAGATCAGATGAGCGACATAGCTTTTGCTGATGCGACTACCCTTCTGGAAAAGTCTCTTACAATGCTCAAGATAGCAAGAAAAAGAAAACAAAGGTAAACGATATTAAACTATGAATTTGAAGTCTGCGATCGTCTTCGCACAAAAAAAATTCAAAGAGAAAAGCATTCCTTCCGCTTCATTAGATGCGGAAGTTTTGCTATTGGAAGCAATAAACCTTGAACATAAAATAAAAAAAGACA
>CAZKLR010000022.1:10380-11473 GCA_964553695.1 uncultured Candidatus Saccharibacteria bacterium
TTTTGGATATTGGAACCGGTTCAGGATGCATTCCGATTAGCATATTAGACGCAGCCAGAAAAAAAAATCTAGGAAATAAAATTAAGAAAACTTTCGCCAACGACATTTCAGCACCAGCAATTAAAGTTGCGAGAATTAATGCAAAAAAAAATAAACTCAGTTCTAAAATCACTTTCTTGGAAAAAGATTTAGAAAAAGCATTAAAGCATATTCAAAATTGCAAAAATATAATCATTACCGCCAATCTCCCCTATATTTCTATTGAAGATTATAAGAAACTTGGTCCCAATGTTAGAAATTTTGAACCTAAGCTGGCCCTCACAGCCAAAGAAAAAGGATTATTTCATATTCGGCGTTTATTGGAAAAATTTGCTGCTATAAGCCAAAATTTCAATTCTTATTATATACTTCTAGAGATAGACCCCAAGCAAACAAAAGAAATAAAAAAAATAGTAAAAAAAGAATTGTCCGGATCGCAAATAAAAATTATAAAAGATCTTAGAGGAAGACAAAGGATAATAAAAATTTGCACAAAATAAAAACTGACGTCTATGCGACGATCAGTTTTTATTATAAAGCAAAATTTTAAAAAGTTTGCATTATTTTTTCTTTGCTACTTTCTTTACAGCTTTTTTCTTTGGAGCAGCTTTCTTTACAGTCTTCTTAACCACCTTCTTCACAGTTTTCTTAGCTGCAGCTTTTTTCTTTGGAGCAGCTTTCTTAGCTGTAGTTTTTTTAGCAGTTGTTTTTTTTGTTACCATTATTAACACCTCCTTTCTTTTTTTATTTCTCTAAGATACAAATATCTAAAAATATTTTTTCAAAATTAAATACACTTTTATTATATAACAAAAAAAATATATTACAATATTTTTGTCAAGCATTTTAGTTATGAAAAGATATTTTTTTATTTTAGAAAAAAATTATAAAAATATTTTCATAAAATAAAAAGAAAAAATAAATTTTATTTATCAATAACACACAAGAAAAGATTTTAAATTCTTTGTAATTATTTTTTAATTAAAAAAATTATAATTATTAAAAATACAAAAAGGCATTTTCAACTTTTCCATATATATTTTGTTTCCTTCCT
>CAZKLR010000023.1:0-1276 GCA_964553695.1 uncultured Candidatus Saccharibacteria bacterium
CCATTAGAGTGCTAATTTCATTATATAAGTTTTAAAAGTGAAGTCAAGACAAAAACGCAATTCAAAAATAAGCTCCTGTCACCTGCCCCGCATTGTCAACCAAAATTGAAAAGATTATAATTCAATCAGGAAATAAATTATAAAAATAAAATGATCAAAGAAATAAAAAATGAGAAAATCACGTGGGTTAACATTATCAATCCCGGCAGAGAATCGGTCCGTTTTCTCAGAGAAAAATATAACATAGACCCTGAGATTCTAAAAGAATTCGTGCCGCCAATCAAAAGATCCAAGGTTGAATATTACCAAAACTATCTTTTTATAGTAATACATTTCCCCATTTTTAATGCAGAGACAAAATCGACCAATTCGGCCGAACTGGACATTTTGCTTTTCAAAGATGTTTTGATAACCAGCCACTGCAATCACCTTCCGGAGCTTAAACAAATTTTTAATAAGTGCGAAAAAGACCTTGAAACGCGCAACTATTATATGCAGCAAGATGCGGTCGGTATGCTTTATCTCTTGTTGGACGAACTGATTGACACAAGAATGCCGATGCTGGATCATATTGACGACCATATAGACGAAATAGAAGATAAAATGTTTACCGGAGACGAAAAAAAGCTTTTGCAAAAAATCGCTTTTGTAAAACACGACATTATAGGCTTCCGAAAATCTATCAAGCCGCAGCGAACCGTTCTGGAAAGTTTGGCACATCTGACACCCAGAATTTCTCCCCGCGACTATCAGCGCGAAATCACTGAAGTTATTGGCTCTAATATCAAAGTATGGAATACGCTTGAAAACCACAAAGAAATGATTGAAGCGCTTGAACAAACCAACGAATCGCTCTTTTCCCACAAATTGAATGATACTATGAGAATTTTGACGGCATTTTCAGTTATGGTTCTGCCACTCACTCTTATAGCCAGTATTTTTGGGATGAACACCACCGTAGGCATGCCTTTTATGCAAGAAGAATACGGATTTGAAATTATCATTTTTTTAATGTTGCTAGTTAGTATTTTTTCCTTTCTGTTTTTTAAATACAAGAAATGGATATAGAAAAATGTCTTTGATTTATCCTAACCTATACCTATTGACTTATTCGTATAATGATATAAAATGCCTACTTGCCGGCGGAAGAGAGACGCGTTGTCTTACCCACAATTAAAACGTCTCTTAAAAAATCTTCTTCCTCCGGCGGCACATTGCATCTTCTTCCGGTTTAAAACCGGTTTTTAATACAAAATTACGGATTATCAAGAATATT
>CAZKLR010000023.1:1376-2479 GCA_964553695.1 uncultured Candidatus Saccharibacteria bacterium
TTCCCCTTCCTTCTAAATTGGATACAAAAAAACCGAAAAAAACGTTCTTCTACTGCAACGCCCTAAATACCGGTCAAAACCCGTTTTTTATTTGCCAAAAAACATAGATATGCAATAATTTATTCATAATTAATCCATACCAACGATATATGCCATTACGAATTTATAATACTCTAACCAAAAAAATCGAAGATTTCCATCCGCAAAACGACAAGCTGGTCACAATGTACAGCTGCGGCCCGACAGTCTATGACTATGTCCACATCGGCAATCTGCGTACTTTTATGATGGCTGACTTTCTCAAACGCACCTTGATGCTTCTCGGCTATGAAGTGAAGCACATTAAAAACATCACCGATGTAGGCCACCTAACACAGGACGATATCGATGCCGGCGAAGACAAGATGCTTAAAGCCGCCAGACGTGAAAACAAAACGCCCTATGACATCGCGCGCTTCTATGAAAAAGCCTTCCATCAAGACGAAGAAAAGCTTAACATCCTTCCCGCTCACACTTTCACGCGCGCCACAGAATATATTCAGCAAATGATTTCGCTTATCGAAAAACTGATTGAAAAAGGCTATGCTTATGAAGTAAATGGTTCGGTTTATTTTGAAATTGATAAATTCAAAAATTATGGACAGCTTTCCGGCAATGCCTTGGAAAATCTCAAAATCGGCGCCCGTCTGGAAGCAAATCCGGACAAGAAAAAGCCTTACGATCTCGCTCTCTGGCTCAAGGCCGACGAAGGTCACCTGATGCACTGGCCATCTCCGTGGAGCGAAGGCTATCCGGGCTGGCACATCGAATGTTCAGCAATGAGCATTTCCAACTTGGGCGAAACGCTGGACATTCATACCGGCGGAGAAGATAACATTTTCCCTCATCACGAAAATGAAATCGCTCAAAGTGAATGTGCAACCGGAAAAAAGTTTGTAAATTATTGGGTACACGCGCGCTTCCTGTTGGTGGATGGAGAAAAAATGTCCAAATCCAAAGGCAATTTCTACACATTGAAAGATATCGAAGACAAAGGCTATAATCCTCTCGCCTACCGCTATCTCTGCCTGACCGCCCATTTCCAAACACAAATGAATTTCACT
>CAZKLR010000023.1:2579-9458 GCA_964553695.1 uncultured Candidatus Saccharibacteria bacterium
CCCGAAGGCATAGAAATCACCAAACTAAAATAAGCTCCGAAAGAGCTTATTTTTTAATCCACACTCCATCCCCAATCTCTCCTCTTTTAACAAAAAACTTTCAATGTTATAATTTCCTATATGAATTTAATCTTTATCTTATATGGAAATCCAACAAAATACAGATTTTGGAACTGACCGGATGCCGCCGCAAAATATAGAAGCGGAACAGTCAGTCTTGGGCTCTCTTATGATCGACAAAAACGCAATTATAAAAATTGCAGATTTGATTGCTCCGGAAGATTTTTATAAAGAATCCCACGGAAAAATCTTCGAAGCGATGCTTTATCTTTATGAGAATCACGAACCGATCGACATTTTGAGTCTTTCTAACCGGCTTAAGGAAAACGACCACCTGGAAAGAATCGGCGGACATAGTTATCTCGCCTCTCTTGCCAACACCGTACCGACAGCGGCAAACATCACCCACTATGCTAAAATTGTCGAGAAAAAAGCAATTTTACGAAAGCTGATCGACAACGCATCTCAGATTGTAAGCAATGCTTATGACGAAAAGAATGAAGTTGATGAAGTATTGGACCAGGCAGAACAAAAAATATTTTCAGTATCCCAAAAGCATGTGCGGCAGGATTTTACTTCCGTCAAGCCGATGCTGGAAGAAGCTTTTGACCGCATCGACGAGCTAAGCAAAAACAAAGGGAAACTGCGCGGAGTGCCGACCGGTTTTCGCGACCTGGACAAATTGCTTTCGGGTCTGCAAGAATCGAATTTGATCATTCTCGGAGCGCGCCCCAGTATGGGTAAGTCTTCTTTTGCCATGGACATTGCCCGCCAAGCCGCAGTAAAAGGAAACGTTCCGGTTGGAATCTTCTCTCTCGAAATGTCCAAAGGAGAACTGATAGACAGGCTCATCTGTTCCCAGGCCAGAGTCGATCTCTGGAAAATGCGTACCGGGAATCTCTCCTCTAATGGAGAGAATGACGATTTTTCTAGAATCGGTCATGCTATTGGAACGCTTTCCGAAGCGCCAATCTTTATAGACGATACCGCCGGTTTGAATGTTATGGAAATGAGAACCATGGCCCGCCGTCTCCAGGCAGAACACGGGCTTGGTCTGATCATTATTGATTATTTGCAGCTTATCGAAGGACGCGCCAACATCGACAACCGCGTACAAGTCGTCAGTGAGATCTCCCGCTCTCTCAAGGGTCTCGCCCGCGAACTTCGCATACCAATAATTGCCCTTTCCCAGCTTTCTCGAGGAGTAGAATCGCGCGACGATCAAAAACCGAAATTGTCCGACCTAAGAGAATCCGGCTCTATAGAGCAAGACGCAGATGTCGTTATGTTTATTTATCGTGAAGACCGAGCCAAGAAAAATGCTGAAAAAACGGGCATTGCCAATATAATCGTTGCCAAACACAGAAATGGTCCAATCGGAGAAATTGACTTATATTTCAAAGAGGAATACACGAGTTTCCAAGACTTAGACACCCAGCACAGTAATTAAAAAATATGCCTCAGCCCAAATCATTCAAAAATTTAGTACAGGAATTTTCCAAACTTCCGGGCATCGGTCCTCGTACCGCCACTCGCTATGCTTTTTATCTGCTCAGAAAAACTCGGGAAGAATCAGAAAATTTGGCCAATGCCATAATCGCTCTCAAAGAAGAAACTAGAATCTGCAAAAACTGCTTTAATATTTCCGAAGATGATCTGTGCGAATTTTGTGCCAATCCCAAAAGGGACCGGTCAGTAATTTGCATAGTAGAAGAAGCAATTAACATTCCGGTCATTGAAAATACCAAGAAATTCAACGGGCTTTATCATGTTCTAGGCGGCACCATCAAACCGCACGAAGGCGCCGGACCGGAAAAACTGAATATCGGCCAACTGATCGAACGAATCAAAAAAAGCGAAGTTAAAGAAATCATAATCGCCACCAACCCCAACATCGAAGGAGAAACAACCGCAATGTACCTGGTAAAAAAACTAAAAGAATTTAATCTTAAAATAACCCACCTTGCTCGCGGCCTTTCCACCGGCAGCGATCTTGAATATGCGGATGAAATGACAGTATCTCATGCTCTGGAAGAAAGAAAAGAATTCGAATAATCGACATACAAAAAAGACTCATTCCTGAGTCCTTTTTATTATTCAAACGATTATTTTACAATGTTTTCAATTTGCACTTCGGTAAACATTTGTCTGTGTCCGTTCTTGACGTTGTGCCTCTTTTTGGGAATGTGCTTTACAATATCAATTTTATCAGCTCTTCCTTGCTTCAGGATAACAGCTTCCACTTTAGCTCCTTTTACTGTCGGTTCGCCAATAAGGGTTTCCTTTCCGTCTTCAGAAGCCACAAGTAAAACTTCTTCAAAAGTAATTTTCGAACCCTCTTCTCCTTCCAGTTTCTCAACTCGGAGTTTATCCTTTGGGGAAATCTTGTACTGCTTTCCGCCAGTTTTAATAACTGCAATCATATATTTCTTAATTTTAACTTAGTTTAAGTAATTTCACGATTTTTTAGATAACAAAGCTATGTTATCAGAAAAGACCAAATGTGTCAATAAAAGAATAAAAGAGCCTTTATTTCTCAAGCTCTTTCAAAGTTTGTTACCTCCTGTCTACAGCTGCAATTCTTGATATATCTTTTAATTATATAATTTTTATTTTCTATTTTTCCAATTATCTCCTGTACAAACTGCTCTAACGTTTCGCAAATTTCACCACTTCGCTCTTCTCCATATTTTTTAGGTATATATTCAAAGCAATATGATACGCTTTTATTAATCGCCTCTTTCAGCTCATCTCCGGAGAAAAATTCTTTTCCTTCAAAATACATCTTTACTTTAGAAGAAGGAAAAATCAATTCTATCTCATTTTGAGACTCTCCGACCGGCATTATAGCAACTATAAACCGATTTTTATATTTTTTTTCGCAAGCCAAATTTATCAGCTCTTTTTTGACTTGTTTAAGTATAAATAATTTTATAAAAAAATCAAGCGTCAGATCCAATTAATAAAAATTTAATTTCATTATTCCGCTATTCCGCAGATTCCGTTTTTTTGAAAAAAAAGATAACTGCCATAAAAAGCAAAATCAATGCAATAAATTTATAAATTCCCTGAAAAATCAGCGCGGAAAGCCCGAAAATACCGCAAAGAAGATAAATCGATAAAACTACTTCCCTTTCCGGCCGTCCATTGTCCAGAAGAGCGTAATGAAAATGGCTGCGATCACCCTGAAACGGAGACCTGCCTTCTTTTAATCTTTTGTATATAACCCATACTGCATCCAAAATCGGAAAACCCATCACCAAAAATACCGTGGCAATTTTTCCGCCGGCGAATATGGCAAGTACTGAAAGCATAAAACCCAGAAAAAGCGATCCGCTCGAACCCATAAAAATTTTAGCCGGATGGGAATTAAAAACCAAAAAACCCAGAAGTGCTCCAACTAGTGCAATTGCCATCACAGCCAAAGGCGGCTGGTTAACCAAATCGCTTACGCTTAAAAAGAAAAGTGTCAGGGAAGCAATCGCTCCCACCCCGCCGGCGAGACCATCCAAACCGTCCAGCCAGTTAACCACATTCATAAATCCCGTAATCCATAAAATTATAAACGCCAAACCTAAAATCGAGAAGCCTGCAAAAGAAAAATTATCCAACCGGAATTCCCTGCCTCCGAAAGGATTGGCAATATAATCCACCTGAAGCCCGCAATAAATCATTATAAGCGCGATAAGAACTTGAAAAGCAAGCTGCTTCTTCCAGGAGAGATCTTTGACATCATCCAAAAGACCAAAGAAAAAAATCAGCACTGAACAAATTACAAGCCCGATTTTTAAATTATCAAATTCCAGGCTTCCCGACAAAAAAATCGACAGCCAAAAAGCCGCGATGATTCCAAGTCCGCCCAAACGTGAAATATTTCCATTGTGCCTTTTCCTTCCTCCACTTTGATCAAAAAGATTATATTTTCTGCTAAATATAATAAGAGTCTTGATAAAAATCAAACTTAATAATAAGGCAAGAAACAATGGTTTGAGATATAAGATTGACAGCATCGATTTTTAGTTTTAGCATCAAAATGGAGGTAATGAATATGCAACGTGGAATGATGTTTTTGCTGTGCCTTCAAGAGCCCCCATCAAATATGTATTCATTTCTCGGCGAAGAAAACGTCAAGCGACTAATTAAACAATTAGTCATAAACAAAAGAATTAAATACGGAATCATCGTTGATGAACACGGAGAACCGACCGCTTCGCCAGACATTTTAGTCCCCACACAACAAGGAATGGAATGGCTCAACGCAGAAAGAAAACTCATAGCAAGATAAAAATTACCAAGGCCTAAGGCCTATTTTTTTATTTCTTTCTCATCTTCTCCGTCACCCAAAACTCCATATATTTTCCCATCAACATTCTAGTTTGCGCATCTATCATCGGCATCGAACCAAGCGGAATTGCCACTACGGGAGAAATAATCCATTGCAAAACCATGATAGCTTTTTTGCTTTTTTTCGTTCCTGCCGGAGCCGGCGGCAAGAGATACAGAGAAGTTAACATCGAAGCCAAAAGACCAACCATAGCAAGCGTCATCAGATAGCCTAAAACTTTCGGAAGATTCAAAGCCAGAATTGTTTGATTGAATTTGTCTCCGCCAAACCATATTGGAAGCCAGCCGAACAAAGCGATGATAATCGGAGTGAGCCCCCAAGAAACCCTGCCAATAAGCTCTTCCTGGGATTTTTCAATTTTTTTCCGTAACGATATTTTTTTATCTCGCCAGATAGCTCTATAAACAAGCGGAATGTTCTCAATTCCCCATGCCCATCTTCTCTGCTGTTTATACTGGTTCCAAACCGTCTTGGAATAAGTTTCAGCTATAACCGCATCCAGAGAAACCGGCAAATTGATCGGATCAACCGCATAATCGCCGTGATAAAGCATATAACATTTCCAATAAATTATTGAGTCATCGGAAATGACATCTTTGGGCCAATAGTTAACGTCAACCAAAGTTTTGAAACTCATAGAATGGCTGGAAAAAGTTACCATCTTATCACCGCGCACACTTTGAGTGATTTGCCAAAAAGAAGAACTGACCATAATAACGCGCACAACGCTGTTAGTTTCCCAAATATTGTTGTTATAGAGAGGAAGAGGCTGGTAACTGTACTGCAACCGCTTGGGATTAACCATAAAACGATATGTGAGACAGGAAAAATATTTTTTATGAACGCAGGTATCGCTGTCAAAAGTAGACACTATCGCATTTTCATACGCAATACCTTTCTCGTCCAAAAATAATCGCGCCTCTTCGCCCGCCCAGCTTGTATTGGCACCTTTAACTTTTGCCTCGCCGGCAATTCCATCCGGATGGAAAGTAGTCAGATATCCAAAAAATTTATCGGCATATTTTTCTTCCAGAATTTTTGCTCTTTCAACAGCCTCTTCGCCCGCCCTCTCCTCAAACGCCATCACCATAATGATTCTATCCTTGGGATAATCAGAATTCAAAATTGCCTGTAGCGACGGCTCCAGCACATCAATCCCCTCCTTATATGTCGGTAATATAACCACGTGATAGATTTCTCTCCAATCTTTCAGCACGCCCTCTTTTTTCGAATCAGCCAGAGATTCGCATTTCTGAATCCAATCCAGTTTTCCCCAAAGCCTCATTCTCCGATAGCCCACGATCATGAAAGCGGTAATATAAAAAACTTTTACCAGCCAATAAATATCAAAGACGATTATGAAAATCGCTATCGCAGCCGGAAATGTAAATGACAAAATAAAACTAGCAATCAAAAAAGTCCAAGTCATTATGGCAGGAGTAACCTCTAAAATTCTTTGAATTTTTTGTTCCTTTTTATCTGTTGGTTTTGAATTCGGAAAATCGAAACCTTTAGTGCTCATACGACAAAATTAATGTTTAAATGTTTTTATTTTTGAAAACTATCTTAGCTTATACACCCAATTTTATTATAAATCAAATCTTCTCTCTGATAAAGTTGAAAAAAACATCCAACGAATTTATTTTTTGATCAAGATTAAACTCAATAAAATTTCTCATCAAAACGACACTTTTGAGCAATACTTCACTCTTGACGCTTATCTTCTCTATTTCCGCAAGCTTATTCCTCACTCTTTCTTCATAGCTAATCTCCGCATTTTTTTCTGTACGGATAAACTTCAGCAATTTTATTGTCTCATCACTCACGGGAATCACATCCGGACATTTTTTTGCGCAGCTTCCGTCCATCACGCCGCCCAAAGAATTGCTAAAATAATTGCCACCCTCCTTCAGCTTTTCTCCGCAAAAAACGCATTTATCCAAGTGAGGAGCAAAACCGGAAAGAGACAAAAGATTAATTTCAAAAAACAAAATCAGAAGGCAAAGATTCTTTCTGCTCTCGCCGGATAAACCGTCTATAAAACGCAAGGACTCCAAGAGAAGATAAAAAATCCTTTCATCTTTATATCCGTCTAAAATCATCCGATTAGCCACTTCAACAATTATTGCTGCCGCAAATACTGCTTCTATGTCGTTTCGCATCCGCAAAAAGTTTTCCAAAATAAAACTGTTGGCGACAACGTCCATTTTTCTGCCGTGTACAATGACAAAATCACAATACAAAAAGGGCTCAAGGTGCCCTTTAAGTTTTCCTTGCGCCTTGCGGGCACTTTTGCCCACAATTTCGATTTTCCCTAAATCTCTGGTATAAATTTGCAAAAGCAAATTGGCCTCGCCAAAATCGGACCTCCTCAAAATAATTCCCTCTGTACGATAGGTACTCATTTTTTAATGCCTAAAATCATTTTGCCTTCTCCCAGTTGAAGATCCCCTATTTCGTCAAAGTTTTCAGCG
>CAZKLR010000023.1:9558-11468 GCA_964553695.1 uncultured Candidatus Saccharibacteria bacterium
CTCCGCGACCTTCTGAGATACCAATTAGAAAGTTTGTCCACAAAATCCCGAAGCGGACGCGACGCCCTAACCAAATCATAGTTCTGCATCTCTTGATCAACTTCCGAAATTAAAAGATTGAGTTCTGACAAAATCCATTTGTCCAAAAGGTTTTCTGATTTCTGGAAAGAAGTAACCTCGTCAATTTTTATCTTATTGAGTTCAATATTCATCACCAAAAAAGAATATGTATTCCAGAGTGTCAGTACGAATCTCTTCAAAACTTCATCCACGCCTTTTTCCGAGAACCGCAAATTTTCCGCTTTCATCACCGGAGAAGTTAAAAGATAATATCGCAAAGAATCAGCGCCATATTTCCCCAATATCAAATTTGGATCCGGATAATTTTTAAGTTTTTTGCTCATCTTTTGCCCGTCCTCAGCCAAAACAATTCCATTCACAATCACATTCTTGAAAGCCGGCTTATTGAAAAGCACGGTTGATAAAACCATCAGCGTATAAAACCAGCCGCGAGTCTGATCGATTCCTTCCGCAATAAAATCCGCAGGATAGCTTTTTTCAAACTTATCCTTATTTTCAAACGGATAATGAAGCTGCGCGTACGGCATCGAGCCCGACTCAAACCAGCAGTCAAACACATCGCCCACAATCTTCATCTGCTTGCCGCACTTTGGACATTTAAGTCTGACTGCATCAATATAAGGCTTGTGCAAATCAAACATCTTCCCTTCTTCTGTAACATAGAAAGTTTTAGCCTCGGCATATTTAATCTGATTCTCAACTACAAAGTAGCTCTCTACATCCAGATTGTTCAAGATTTTTTCCATCATTGCTCCGACTATAGTATGGGCAATAATCAGAACATTTTTCCCTGGATATTTTTCTATACTTTCTTCAATAAATTTGCGAACTCTCTCTTCAGCATCAGCCCGCGATTCTCCATTACCGGCGTATTTAAAATTGTATTTTTCTTCCCCGACCGGCATTATCATATAGTCTTGGTAAACAGAATTATTCTCCTTAAGCTCTTGTAAGGTAAAACCATCCCAACCTCCAAAATCGATCTCGTGCAACAATTCATTTTCCACAATTTCCAAATTCAATCTATCTGCCATAATTTCTGCCGTCTCTTTCGCTCGCAGAATAGGAGATGATGCTATAACATCAATCTTCTCTCCCTGAAGTTTTTCCGCCAGATCCTCAACCTGTTTCCTGCCTACCTCCGTCAAATGATGGGAAGTGCCCTTGCTAGAACGCATATGACTAAGATTGCTCTCCGCCTCGCCATGTCTTGCAAAAATAAATTTGGTGATTTTAGCATCCGTATTTTTTCTTAACTCATCAATAGACCCTATAACTTTTATTTCCCCGCAATCCTCGCATTTCCAAATCGGCAACGGAGCTCCCCAAAACCGGCTCCTGGAAATAGCCCAGTCGCGCGCATCTTCCAGCCACTTGCCAAAACGCCCGTCTTTTATGTAACCCGGAACCCAGTTCACTTCTTGATTATTTTTAACGAGATCGTCTTTTATCTTCGTAACTTCTACAAACCATGACCCTGATGCATAATTAAGAAGCGGCGTATCGCACCTCCAGCAGTGCGGATAACTGTGCTTATAATTCTCGCTCGCAAAAAGCACGCCTTTGCTTCTAAGATATTCCACCACCTTCTCATCCGTCTCTCGCGAATTTCGTTTCGGCTTCACTTCCCTGCCCTGGCCGTCTTTATCTATAAAATACGGCTTGTCTTCTTCCGGCAAGGAGTTTATAAAATCAATAAACCGGCCGCTGCGAATAACATGCTGAACAAACGGCAATTTCATCTCGCGTCCCAACTTCATATCATCCTCACCAAAAGCCGGCGCAATATGTACCACGCCAACTCCTTCTTCTGTAGTAACAAAATCTCC
>CAZKLR010000024.1:0-1897 GCA_964553695.1 uncultured Candidatus Saccharibacteria bacterium
GTGTATCGTGTTTTTTCGGCCTATGATAGCCGCGCGGAATAAATCCCGCTACTCCATTTTTCATTCTGAATGCAGTGCTTTCGCGAGGATAAACTCCATGAAACGAAGGATCTTGTTACTATGCAGGACATAACGGGATTCTTCGGAGTATTCCAGAATGACAGATAATCAAGATATTTCTCAATCGGAGTACCTTATTCGGAATGACAAAGACGGTTTTTTTGTTGATTTTTAGGGGGAAAGGGGATAGGATGGAGATATAATTTAAATTCGTATATAATATGAAGAAATATCTAGACATTGATGAAAAGGTAAATATAATTGATTCTTTGGAAAGGGCAAAAGGATTTCTATATGAGGCAAATTCTGAAAATAATTTAAATTTAAAATGGTTTGTTATTTCCTTTCATCACGCTGTTTATCATCTGATGTTGTATGCATTAGTTAAGAGTAATAACGATGGAATCTGGAAGGAAAGTGATAAGTTGCCCATAAGAAGAATTAGTGGTGCAGTTGATGTTTCTGATGAAAAGAATTATGTGATTGAATTTATACCAGCTTTTAAAAGAATTCAAGATTCCAGTCGGATGAGTGGATATTATGATTGTAAACCATTTAAACCTGAGGCAAAACACAAGGAAGCCATGGATGAATTGAACAAGGAATTGCGTAATCAACTTATTCACTATAGACCCGGAATAAAGGCGATAAGCGATATATATATTTATAAATTATGCCCTCCTGTTATAGAGGTTGCAAAATTTTTGATACTAGAAAGTAGAATGTGTTTGTTGAATGATGATGAGGCAACAAGGATGGTAAAAATATTAAATGATATAAATAACTATGTAAATAATTATATGCAAGATATATATTCGGAGTCAGTAGAGCTCCACAGAAAAAATAAAGGCAAGTTGGAGACGAAATCCAAAGTGTCGATTGAAACGCGGGAAGATTTGAGCCTGGCTTATTCGCCGGGAGTGGCGGGAGTGTGTCGGGCGATTGCGGAAGACAAGGAAAAATCTTTCACTCATACTTTTCGCGGAAATGCGGTGGCAGTGGTAAGCGATGGGAGCGCAATTTTGGGCTTGGGAAACTTAGGCGCGGAAGCGGCGCTGCCAGTGATGGAAGGGAAAGCAATTTTGTTCAAAGAGTTTGGAGGCGTGGATGCGTTTCCGATATGTCTTGCAACACAGGATCCAGAAGAAATTATAAAAGCTGTGAAACTTTTGGCGCCTAATTTTGCAGGTATAAATCTGGAAGATATTTCTGCGCCAAGATGCTTTGAGATTGAAGAACGATTGAAGGCGGAGCTGGAAATTCCGGTAATGCATGATGATCAGCATGGAACGGCGGTTGTGGTTTTGGCGGGACTTATCAATGCGCTTAAACTTCGCGGTTCAGATAAGGCGCAAGTAAAAATAGTTTTAAATGGAGCCGGCGCTGCGGGAATTGCGACAGCTAAATTGCTTTTGAAATATGGATTTAAGAATGTGATTATGTGCGACAGCGCGGGAATAATTTATGATGGAAGAAAAGAAGGAATGAACCCGACAAAAGAGGAAATGGCGAAAATAACCAATTTGGAGAAAATAGCCGGTGCGCTTACTGATGCGGTGCGGGGCGCGGACGTGTTTGTGGGAATGAGTGCGCCTGATGTTCTCAAGCCGGAGATGATTAAATCAATGAAAGAAAAACCGATTGTGTTTGCTCTGGCAAATCCTGTGCCGGAGATTATGCCGGATATCGCGAAAGAGGCGGGGGCGTATGTTGTGGCAAGCGGCAGAAGCGATTTTCCAAATCAGGTAAACAATGTTCTGGCTTTTCCGGGAATATTTCGCGGAGCGCTTGATAATAAAGTGAAACAGATAACAGATGATATGCTGATTAAAGCTGC
>CAZKLR010000024.1:1997-3509 GCA_964553695.1 uncultured Candidatus Saccharibacteria bacterium
TTAGAGTAGTTTTTAGTTTGTCGTGCTGTGTTTTGTATCTTTTCTTAGTTCTTTTGAAAATGGTGCAATTATATGGATTCGGCAAATAAACGAAGCTTTTATCATAACAAGAAAATTATGAAAAAAATGAGCGTCGCTGTTTTATTGATTATTGCCGGATTTTTTTTGCTCATGTCGGCAATATCCGTGCGTCATTCCCGAATCGTTACGGATAAAAATATTCCGGTTTCAAATCCGGAAATGTCTCAGATGTTTTATGGAGAACTTAAGGGAACAAAGAATGTCTACGAAGTGAAGTCGGATATTCCTTTTGACCTTTATATCGGTCTGATGGTGCCGGATATTGAAGGCGCACGTAAAGATTTTTTTGCCGAGATTTATCAGCAGGAAAATTATTCCAATACGGATGGAACGGTTTTGCAGAAAAAGACCACAATTGCTTTGTTGGACGGTATGACTTTTGGCTGGGCGAATTACTATGATCCCATACTCGGTGACAATTATTTCAGGGGTCCGGAATTTCGCAATGCCGATGTGCAAAATGTCCAGGGCGTGCATATGGAAGCGGGAACATATTTAGTACAGGTATTTAATCCTGATAATGAGGGGAAATATGTTCTGACTTTGGGAACCAAAGAAAAAATTTCTTCAGCAAGTATTTTAGAAACTATAAAAACTTTGCCGGCGCTGAAAACAAGTTATTTCGGGAAGACTCCTTTTGCAATATTTTGGAACTTAATCGGACTTTATATTCTGGCCTCTGTAGCAATTGTGCTGGCGCTGCTTGTTTTTAATCGCCGGTCCAGAGGCAAAAAATATAATATTAAAAAAGATTCAACAGACGATAATATTTCTTAGAATCGGGTCAAAGAAAAAAGCGCTCTTGCTAAATAAGAGCGTTTTTTGTTTTTATTGCAAGTTATCAAGCATTTTACTTTTCATTTGTATTATCTTATTATATTAGCAAGAAAGAATATTTATAAGATTAATTATATGCAACAACGAGTTCGGGCTATTATTCAAGAAGATGAAAAGCTGCTTTTTATTCACCGCATTACGGATGATAAAGAATACTGGATATTCCCCGGTGGAGGCGTTGAGGAAAAAGATGCGAGCTTGGAAGCAGCACTTATCCGGGAATGCAAAGAGGAATTGGGAGTTCAGGTGGAAGTTGGTGATTTTTTTACCAAGACTTATTTTGTTATGGATGGAGAGAAACAGGAGCAGTATATCTTTTATTGCCGGATTATAGATGGGGAAATTGGAACAGGAGATGGACCGGAATTTCAGCCGGGCAGCGGATATCATGGAAGCTATGAAGTCGAATGGGTAAACGTCAATGAGCTGGGGAATAAAAATGTTTTGCCGCCTGAAGTTAAAGATAAATTATTTGGAAATAAAAAATGATATGAAAATTATTCATAAAAAAGATGGCAGATCTTTTCAAAATAGCGAAACTTGCAATGTTTCTGAATATGATTTGGGAGACAGAGAAATAAGCGGAGCGGTAGC
>CAZKLR010000024.1:3609-6435 GCA_964553695.1 uncultured Candidatus Saccharibacteria bacterium
GCGCCGGCATGGAACCTTGGACAATGCCAAAATATTGATTAGTTTTTAAATTGAATATTGGCGGATTTAATAATAGCTTTCCTGATTTTGCGGGAAGGCTATTTTTTGACAATAATTCCGATTTGGTGTGAAAGAAAGAAAAAAGAAAATATAGCGTATTAGATAGCAGTTGGGAATGTTGAATCATTAAATGTATAATAGCTAATTAATAATATGACGGTTGATAAAATTAACCAAATTGGCGATAAATATGGAAAGAAAATCGCTATTTTAACGGTTGTCGCAGTAATAGGGATAATTGTCTTCTCTTATTTTTCTAGGGAAAAGCCTCTTTCTGGTACTGAACAGCCAAGTGAAACAGGGGTTCAAAACTTGGAATTGACGGAGGAACCGGATCGAGATGCTGATATTTATGGCATGATAACCTCTGTAAAAGGCAATCAAATTACTATTTTGAAATTCGATCCTTCAACAATGCCAGGCGCAAAAGAAAATGGAATAGCAAAAGAAACAGAGGAATCTTCTGGTGAAAATGCTATCAGCTTGGGTACCTCCAGTTCTATGCCAAGCGGCGGTCCTGGTGGCAACGGAGGGATGCCTGGTAATGGCAGTCGAGATGGCGGCGGGGGAATGCCCGGAGGTTTTGGCGGGAGTTCGAGCAGTACCAGGGAGGAGAAATTGGAAGAGCTGAAAAAAACTAGCATTGGCACGGAAACCATAACAGTTCCGGTCGGTATATCGATACTAGTGCAATCTACGGCAAGCGATGGGCAATCTTCCGTAGAAATGGGGAATCTTAAAGATCTTACATCTGATACGGTTGTGGTTCTCTGGCTTAAGGAAAGTGAAGATAATGAAAATGCGGAAAGCGGAGCTGTAAAAAATAGCGGGAATGGAACGGAGGCTGAAAATTCTGAGCAACATATTGCCGAGTTCATAAATGTTACCGGCAAAGTAGATATGGATAATTAAACTAATTAAAAATATGACAGAATCAATTTTACAACAAAGCAAGAAAGCAAAAGGGGTTGGCGGTTTAGGCAAGAAGGTGAAGTTCCTTATAGTTATTCTAATACTTTTGGCTGGTGCGTATTATGGATATAATTATCTGAACAATAGAAAAATGGCTGCGAGCCGACAGATGAACCAGCAAAAAACGGCGGCGGTAACCAAGGGGGATATTCAATTAGCGGTTGAAACGGACGGTACAGTGGTTGCGGAAGACGGCGTGGAACTTTCTTTCTCTACTACCGGAGAGACGGTGGAGAAAATATATGTCAAAGAAGGCGATACTGTGAAGAAGGGTGACAAAATCGCATCTATCAGCACCGATTCGATGCAATATGAGCTTCAAAACGCTCAGGATTCTTACAAGTCAGCAGTTCTGGCGTTGTCAGATGCCAAAGCCGGAGCTACTGAAAAAGAAATAAAAAATGCGCAATATCAGATTGAACAGGCTCAGGCGAATTTAACACAGGCAAAAACCAGCTTGGAGCAAACCAAGATTGACGCGGAAGAAAAACTGGAAGATGCCGAGAAAGCGGTTAAAGACGCTCAAGAGAATATTGCTGATGGAAGTGATGACAACACTGATGCCTTGAACGATGCTTATAAAAACCTCTATAATGATGTTGAATCTTTTTCTATTACTCTTAAAAATAATCTTTATAGCGCGGACAAACTTTTGGGAATTGATGATACTTCTTTGAATGATGATTATGAAGATGTCTTGGGCGTGTTAAATAGTTCAACGTTGTCTTCTTCAAAAGTCAGTTATGTTACTGTTAAAAAAGATAAAGAGCAGCTTGATGTCATGTTGGCATCGGTAAACAAGACGGATGAAATCGCGATGGATAAGTTGGCTGCACTGGCCAAAAAAGGGGCTCAGGATAATAAGGCACTTTTTAGCAATATTTCAGATATGTTGGACGCAACGATAACTTCGGCAGGCCTTACGCAGAATGAGCTTGATAGTTTGAAAACCAGTGCAGTGTCTACTAGATCCAGTGCAACAAGCAGTATAAACACGCTTGATAAGGACTTGAATGCGATTGATGATGCAAAGGCGAACGGGTCGGACAATTCTGATAATTTGCAGACCACCTATGATAATGCGGTAAAAAATCTTGCCGATGTTAAAAGGCAAAATGAAGTTGATATAGCTAATGCGGAAACTTCGGTGCGAAACAAAGAAATTGCTTTGGATCAAGCGAATATGTCTTATAACGATTTGATCGCTCCTCTTACCACTTCGGAATTACAGAAGCTGGTAACGCAGGTCAATCAAGCAAAAAATAATCTTGAAGAAGTCCAAGATAAAATCAGCGAAGCAACTCTTACTTCGCCTATTGACGGAACAGTGGGTAATATAAACGGCAAGGAAGGCAGTCTTATTTCTGAAAACAGTTCGGAAAGTTTTGCGACTATTATAAATAAAGATACGCTATTCGTAAAAGTTGATGTTGAGGAGAGTGATATTAGCGGTATAAGCAAAGGACAGAAGGCTTATGTGACTTTTGATGCTGTAGACGATTTGGAGTTGGAAGGCACGGTTACATATATTTCAATGACTGCCAGTTCAAGCAACAGCGGCGTGGTTACTTATGAAGTGCGGGTTATGCTTGATAATGTCGGTGATACTGCGGTTATGGAAGGAATGACGGCGTTTGTTAAATTTATTTCCGATGAAGTGACGGATGTACTGACGGTTCCAGTGGCGGCAGTTACCAATGTTGACGGTGTGGCTAGCGTGAAAATGGCTGATGGAATTTATCGGGAAGTGGTAACCGGTTTTACGGACGGCCAGACAGTTGAAATTGTTGAAGG
>CAZKLR010000024.1:6535-11437 GCA_964553695.1 uncultured Candidatus Saccharibacteria bacterium
ATTGCGCGCGCGCTTATGAATGAACCTGAAATTATTCTGGCAGACGAGCCGACAGGTGCGCTGGATTCAAAATCCGGAACAGAAATTATGCAGATTTTTATGGAACTAAAACACGGAGGTAAGACGATTATTATGGTGACACACACGCCAGAAGTTGCAAAGTATGCTGATCGCATCGTTTATGTTCGTGACGGCAAAGTGGTCGATAATGATTATAAATTAAAGTAAATCGATGATTGTTGAGATAATAAAAATGGCGTTTGAGGCTCTTATTTCGAGCAAGGTGAGAACATTTCTTTCGATGCTGGGAATCGTCATCGGTGTCTGTACGGTGATTATTGTGTTTGCTATCGGGCAGGGAGCACAAAAAGATGTTGCTGATCAATATAGGAACTTAAGCGCAAATTCCATTATGATTATGGGGTCAATGGGCGGGGGGCGGCCGGGAGAAGCGGCTTCCAGTTCGAAATTAGCTGAGAGCGATGTCGACGTCATATTGGATAATTCGGATTATATAACCACCGCGGCTGCCGTGGTTCAAACCAGCTCTACTGTAGCTTATGATAGTGCTTCATCCGACAGTACTTTGATGGGGGTTAACAACGCTTTTTTTGATATATCCAATTTGGAGATTCAGTATGGTCGTGTTTTTACCGAAGATGAAAATACGGAGCAGGGGATGAAGACAGTTCTGGGAAGTTCTGTAGCGGAAGATTTGTTTGGTGTTGCAAGTCAAAATATTATTGGCGAGACTATAACCATAAATAATAAGAAATTGGAAATTATAGGAATCTTGCAAGAGAACGGCAGCACATCTACTATGATTGATTATGACGGTTCGATTTTTGTTCCATATAATTATGCCAAGAAAAAACTTATGTCCGGCGGCGGGAGATCCAATATCAGAATTGTTGCGTTAGTAAATGACGTAGACAATGTCGATTTGGCGATTGATGAAGTGACTTCGCTTTTAAGGGCCGAACATAGTTTGGATAGCAGCGAAGACGACGATTTTTCAGTGATGGATGCGGGCAGTATGGTGAGTGCTGCACAGTCTTCTGCCAGTACTTTGACTATGCTGCTTACTTTAGTGGCGACTGTGGTACTTCTGGTCTCCGGTATTGGAATTATGAATGTAATGTTCGTTACTGTGGCGGAAAGGACAAAGGAAATCGGTATTGCCAAGGCTATTGGAGGTACCCAAACCGCAATTTGGGGGCAGTTTCTTTTTGAGTCTATAATGCTCTCGATGATAGGAGGAATTCTCGGCGTTGGCTTGGGCCAACTTGCCATTGCAGTAATCGATCGAATGAATCTTATCAGTGTCGTATCTTCGTTTATGGGAATCGCTATCGGTTTTAGTTTTTCAGTTTTTGTTGGAATCTTTTTTGGATTTTATCCGGCGCTTAAGGCCAGCCGTCTTGATCCGGTGGATGCGTTAAGAAGCGAGTAAGAGCTATATAAATTATTCTGAAGTAATTTATAAACAAATATAATGGTGCTGATAATTGATTATCTTACCTATTGATGGGAAGCCAACGCATTTTGACAGGGGCTAGCGTTTCTGCTATTATATCGGTTAAATGTGCCAGTTTTTCCGGCCGTTAATCAGTAATCATATATATGGGTCATGCTATTGTATTTGCGCCAATTATTCTGCTTCTTATTTTATCCGCGTTGTTTTCGGGTTTAACCCTAGGGCTCTTTACTCTCTCCAAGACTCGCCTAAAATATAAGGCGGAACTGGGAGATGAAACGGCTGCCAAAATTTATAAGATTCGAAAGGATGGCAATTTGCTTCTTTGCACGCTTATAATTGGGAATGTAACGGTCAATTCCATTCTATCGGTATTTCTGGGAACTCTTACTTCGGGGGTGGTTGCCAGTTTTGTCTCTATAATTCTTATTGTGATTATTGGCGAAATATTTCCCCAGGCGCTCTTTGCACGGTATGCTATGCAGCTATCAGCAAAATTGTCTTCACTGGTAAGAGTCTTTCTTTTTATCTTTTACCCTATTGCCAAGCCGTTATCAGTTGTGCTGGATAAAATGTTGGGCGAGAAGATTCCTACTGTCTATTCCAAAAAGGAATTGGAAAAATTCATCGAGTATCAAGGAGGACTTCAAGGTAGCGCAATAGACAATGACGAAAAGAATATTATGAAAGGGGCTCTCTCATATTCAGATAAAACTGCCGGCGAGATAATGACTCCCAGAGAGGTGATGGCTGCAGTAGCATTTGAGAAAGAACTAAGTCATGAAAATGTTGATGCTATCCGTGAGTGCGGGCATTCTCGGATTCCGGTTTATGAAGAAAGTCTGGATAATATTATAGGTATTTTGTATGTTAAAGATATGGTCGGGCGCGATCTTCATGGCAAGACTGCCGGGGAATTGGCGCGACGAAGTGTTATTTTTGTAAATCCTGATAAGCGGCTTGATGATCTATTGAACGATTTTAAACGGACGCGAAGCCATCTTTTTGTCGTAGCGGACAATACTAATGGCGTATCGGGAATCGTTACTATTGAAGATGTAATTGAAGAAATTATTGGCGAGGAAATCGTAGACGAGTTTGATAAGTTTGAGGACTTGCAGAAAATTCCTGTCAATAAAATTAAAAAAATGACTTGCTTATAACCTGAAAGATATCAAGGCAGTATTTTCTTGTAAACAAAGCTTTTTAGAATCTGTCTTTTTTGCCTTTACCAAATCAGGAAGCTATGCCATACTATTAATATAGTATTTAAGCGTAAATATATGCCTGAACTTCCGGAAATTGAGACTATAAAAAATGGGCTTTTGCTAAAAGTGGTAGGAGAGCCGATTTTAAAAGTGGTTGTAAATAATGAATCGGTAATCAAAAACAGCAAAAAAGATTTTATAAAAATGCTAAAAGATGGGGAAATTGCGAGCATTACAAGAAGAGGGAAGATGCTTATATTTGATATAAGAAAGGAAAAAAAATCCGCAACAGAGAATTTTCTTTTGGCACGTTTAGGAATGACCGGAAGGCTTGTGCATTTTGGCAAGGAAGATGCTCTGTGGGGAGGATATAGCTTCAAGAATAAAAAAAGTTTTTCACACAAGCACTGCCATATCATTTTATCTTTTCAAGATGGCGGTGTTTTGCTTTTTTGTGATATGAGACGTTTCGGATATATGGAAATTGTAAATAAAGATGAACTCGAAAGGAAATTCGGATCTTTCGGTCCGGAACCTTTAAGTACTGATTTTACTTTGAGAGTTTTTCAGAAAATTGTTGCAGCGAAAAAAACTAATATAAAAGCGCTGCTTATGAATCAAAAATATATTGCCGGTATTGGCAATATCTATGCCGATGAAATCCTTTTTGAGGCAAAAATTAATCCGCGGCGAATCGCGGGCAGTTTATCCGAAGATGAAGTGGAAGCAATTTATAAAGCAATAAAAAAAATTCTGAGAAAAGCAGTGACGAATCGCGGGACGACTTTCAGCGATTATGTGGATGTGGAAGGAAATGGAGGAGGTTTTCAGAAGTATCTAAAAGTTTATGGCCGCGAAGGAGAAAAATGTGCTGGCTGCGAAGGGAGAGTGCAGAAAGTCAGGCTTGCCGGCCGAGGAACTCATTTTTGTCCGAGGTGTCAGAAATAAAAATTTGCGTACATTAAAAATAATTTTTAATTTAAAAATATGACTCAACTAAGACAAATTTATCGTTGTCCGATTTGCGGTAACATAGTCGAAGTAGTCCATACGGGAAAGGGGGAGTTGGTATGTTGCGGACAACCAATGCAGTTACAAACTGCAAATACTGTCGATGCCAGTCTGGAGAAGCATGCGCCGGTTATTTCGAAGACGGAAAATGGCTACAAAGTCATAGTTGGCGCTGATAAGCATCCGATGATAGCTGAACATCATATCGAATGGGTAGAGCTTATTGCAGATGACAAGGTTTATCGCCAAGAGCTTAAGGTCGGAGGCGAACCGGAAGCGGAATTCTGTGTTTCTGGTGCGGAAATCGAAGCTAGGATTTACTGCAACTTGCATGGACTTTGGAGTAAAAAGATGTAATTTAAGAAGAATAAAAGGCGGGTTAAACCGCTTTTTATATTTGTCAGTCTGAAAGTATTTTGATAGAATAAGTGCAGATTAAGCTGATCAGAAGCTCTGATGCAACCATAATAATCATTATGTCATATATAGTTCAAGCAAAGAAAATACAGAATTGTGAAGAGAAAGTCTTTGAAGGACCGCTTGATTTGCTTTTGGATCTTATTCTGAAAAATAAATTGGATATTACCGATATATCATTGGCGGAAGTGGCGGACCAGTTTATCCGATATATGCAGGAAAACGGCGAGAGCATCGGGCCGGAACATTTGTCAGAATTTTTGCTAATTGCCGGAAAACTGGTGCTGATAAAGTCAAAAGCTATTTTGCCGCTTTTGGAATTGGAAAAAGAAGAAGAGGAAGATATTGAAGATTTGAAGCGTCGTCTGCGGGAATATAAGAGATTCAAGGAGATTTTTCCGGAGATTAAAAAACTTTATGTCGGCAAGGAGAAGTTTTTTGCGAAGGCGCCATATTCCGGGGTCGGGACTATTTTTTGTCCGCCGGATAATGTTAATATAAGTCTCTTGCAGGATTTGTTTGAGCTTGCCATAAACAGAATGCCGATCCAGGAGCCTGTAGGGGAACGTAAGAAAATTGATAAAATTTCCATCAGCGATAAAATAAATGAGATAAAAGAAAAGTTGTTTAATCGTATGGAAATAACTTTTAGAAGTATAATCTCTGGCAACAAAAACAAGGTTGAAATTATTGTGACTTTTTTGGCGATGCTGGAACTTGTGCGCAAGAATCACGCAGTGATTGACCAAGAGGAAATATTTGGAGAGATAAGCATTAAGAAAATTTAAA
>CAZKLR010000025.1:0-2456 GCA_964553695.1 uncultured Candidatus Saccharibacteria bacterium
TATGATATAATTTTATTTAAGATAAACTATATCTGAAATCTATGGAACTTCTTGGAGAATTTTATGAAAGGGACTTTGCCATTGAGCCTAATGGCGAATCGGAAGTCCGCTATGAAGTGCGCAAGGCAGCGCGTGCTGTGCTTTTTAATGGCAAGGGCGAGATCGCTTTTTTATATATGGCGCATGATGCTCATCACAAGCTTCCCGGCGGGGGAGTGAAAAAAGATGAAAATTTGGAGATGGCGCTCCGACGGGAGATAAAAGAAGAAACCGGATGTGAAATTGCTATAAGGCCGGAAAGTGTGGGCGTTGTTATCGAATATCGCGATTCCAAGCGACTTCTGCAAATATCTTATTGTTATCTTGCTGATGTCATAGGCGAACAATCCCCAATAGTTTTTACGGAGGAAGAAATACAACGAGGTGCCGAGATGGAATGGATGAGGCTCGAGGATGCTATTGCGGCGCTTGAAAAAGATACTCCAATTGATTATGCAGGACAGTTCATTCGCAAGCGAGACTTATTGTTTTTGGAAGAAGTAAAGAGAATTTTGTCTAAGATATAATTATCAATTTTAATCGATTCATATGAAATTTCCTGATCCAAACATAGGTTATGTGTGCGGATATGGCAGTTGCGTAACCGACGAAGGTGTTTTGATTACTTTTTAAAATGGAAGAATAAAGATTCTTTTTAATTTTAAAAATATAGCATATGCCAAGAGAGAAGTTTATACCGGCGGAGTAATTTCTTGGGATGTTATAAGATGGGGCAAATGTCCGCATGGAACGGAAGCTTTAAAAGTTGTCTTGAAAAAAGGAGCATTTAGGAATCATTTGGTGGTTTTTAAGGATCTGAACGAGGTAGTTGATGAAATAAAAAACAAGTCAGATATAATAATAAATTAAATTAAATATATGTCGACAAAAAAGTTACTTTTTAATATTTTTATAATGGCGGTTATCATTGCCGCTATTTACTGTATTTTCATTCTGATTAAAGATTCCAATAAAAAAGCTTCAGTTGTTAGAGATTCAGTATCGGTCTCTAATAATAATGGCGCGGGGGAAAATAGAAGTATTCAATATACAAATAATACATATGGATTTATCTTTGCTTTGCCTGGCAGTTGGAAAGGATATACTATCTTCGAAATGGAGTGGGAAGGTTATGCCATTGCTCGTTTTCCAACGCATAGTCAGGAACTGGCTGCTAAAGGACCGGAGCTTTTAATTCGCCATCCTTTATGGTCGAAGTCGAACCGTCGGCAGGATATTCCAATTTTGATATTTGATTTATCCCAATGGCAGGATATGCGACAAGACAAATTTCATATTGGTGCGGCACCCATAAATCCGAGTGAGTTGGGACGCAATAACAAATATGTCTTTGCTTTGCCCGCGCGCTATAACTATGCTTTTCCGGAGGGTTATGAAGAAGTGGAAAATATTTTATCAGGAAATCCTTTGGTTCCTTTTGATATTTAATTTGGCAATCTGAAATTTTTAAAGGCATATGATAAATTCAGATAAACCTTTTCGAGATAGAGTTTTTGAAGTTGTTAAGAAAATTCCGAAAGGGAAAACTTTGACATATAAAGAGGTTGCGGAAAAAGCAGGGAGTCCGCTGGCTTATCGTGCCGTGGGAAATATTCTGCATACTAATTATAACCCAGAGATTCCGTGTCATCGCGTAGTGCGTTCGGATGGCAAGACCGGCGGGTGGAATCGTGGCGCGGCGGCAAAAGCGCGGCTATTGCAAAAGGAAAAAACGACATATTAAGGAAAAATATTGCATTCTAAGTTTTTTGATGTTAGACTCTCGGTAGTTAATTTTCGTTTCAAATTATGTCTCTCGAAGCCACACATCTTAGATTTTCACTGGCAACCAAAAACGACTTGGGAATTTTAGATTCGGAAAAATTTGTGGCAGGTGTTATTTATCCGGATACCAGATATCTTACCGGCATCAATCGTAACCTTACGCATAATATAGAATATTTCAGAGGACGCAAAAAACTGACCGATTTCGAAAAAGGCTGGCTTTCACACATTATCGGCGACAAAATTTTCAAGGAAGTTATGGAAGATAAATTTGCCGATTGGATTTTATTTGAAGATTATGAAGATAGATGGTCTGTAATTACGGCTATTAAGATCATTCAAGATTTGGAGGATTTCCTGAAATTTGATATACAAAGCGTCATAGATTTTCTGGATTATTACGAGCTTCATTTTTTTGAGGATGAACGGAAGGTGGTTGAATATAATAAAATGATCCACGATATATATAAAGGTAAGAGCAAGATGGCGATTGAAGATTATCTTGCGATGCAGGATAAACTGGGAATAGCTGTAAATAAGCTTACGCGGCTTCGCAAGAAAATCATAGAGCTTTACGAAGATGAAAAAACAATAGAGAAAATAAATCAGAATTTTGAAGACGGAATAGAACT
>CAZKLR010000025.1:2556-4051 GCA_964553695.1 uncultured Candidatus Saccharibacteria bacterium
TATGCTGGATAAAGTAAGACAATTTGTTGTTGAGAGTTTTGGCAAAGAAAATCCGCACCTTGCGCGGACACTTTATTGGATAAGGGAGTTAAGGCCTGATGCGAGTGAAGAACTTCTTATTGCGGCGTTAAGTCACGACATCGAGAGGGCATTCAATCCGGAAGCAAAAGACAAAAAAACTTTTAATACTATTGAAGAAATGAGCCATCATCAGACTGAGGGTGGTAGGATTATGTTTGAATTTCTAATAAACGAAGGTTATCCTGAAACTGGGGCGGCAAAAGTACAGGAATTGATTTCTAGACACGAGGTGGGAGGAGATGATGAGCAAAATCTACTGAAAGACGCTGATTCCATTAGCTGGCTGGAGGTAAGCGCGCCTAAACATATTGGTAAACGATTGTTTTCTAAAGATGAATTGGAAAGGAAAGTTGCTGCTATGTTTGCGAGGATATCATCTTCTGGGGCAAAGAAACTTGCTCAACCGTTCTATGAAAGAGCAGTGAAGATGTTAGAAGAAACGGAATAGATTTACGGAGTAGCGGGATTTATCCCGCGCAGTTATCCTAATCGGACAAATCTATAAAAAAATAAGACCCCGTAGAATTTTAGTTAAAATCATCAGGGTCAAAATTTAAGAAATCGTAGAGTATCCAGCTAGTGATTGAATAAAAAATTATTTTTGCAAGACTCTCGTCTCTTTTGAATTTCAATTTCATTTGCGAACCTCTTTTTTATTAGTTTATAGCATATAATTAGTTCTGTTGCAATATTAAATAATTGAAATGAAAACTTTTTACGATAAAATCGAAAAGCCAATTCTGGCATTGGCGCCTATGGCGGGATATACTAACCAGCCTTTTCGCAGGATCTGCAAGTATTATGGAGCAGACGTTCTCTATTCGGAAATGGCGAGTGCGACGGCGCTTTCCTATGAAGGGAAAAAAACTTTGGAACTCTTGAAATTTTCCGAGGACGAGCGGCCGTATGTTGTTCAACTTTTTGGGAATGACCCTAAATATTTTCAGAATGCGGCAAGAATTGTGACGGAAAAAATAAGACCTGACGGAATTGACATTAATATGGGTTGTCCGGCGCCTAAAGTTTATAAAACCGGTGCCGGTGCGGCGCTTTTTTGCGATCAGGAAAAAGCTTTTGCAATTATCGAAGAAACCTTAAAAGGCACGGATTTGCCCGTGTCTATAAAAATTCGTTCCAGGGTGAAGAAATATACCGCGTATAAATTTATGAAAAAAATCAAAGATTATCCGCTGGCGGCGGTAATGATTCATGGGCGGAGTTATGAAAAAGGTTTTATCGGTCCGATTGATTATAAAACTATTCGCCGTGTTAAAGAAATAGTTTCTTATCCGGTGATTGCGAACGGCGGCATTAATACGCCGGAGGATGCGAGAATGATGCTGGAGAAAACCGGGGCGGACGGTTTAGGCATTGCGCGCGGCGCTCTAAAAAATCCATGGCTGTTTCAGCAGAT
>CAZKLR010000025.1:4151-11408 GCA_964553695.1 uncultured Candidatus Saccharibacteria bacterium
AAAAACAAGACTTCCGCAGTCTTGTTTTTATATCTTAATATCCTCGCATCATCTCCGCATAGCGGTCGTAATTTCCCAAAACGCGATTCAGTTTTTGGTGCCGGATCTCCCAGATTTGGTTACAGACTTCATTCAAAACGTAACGGTCGTGGGAAATTAGCATAATCGGACCATCAAAAGTTTTAAGGAAATTAACCATTGCTTGCCGGCTTTCAATATCGAGATGATTAGTCGGTTCGTCGAGGATTAGGAAATTCGATTCTCCCAAAATGAGTTTGGCGATAGACACTTTCGCTTTCTCGCCTCCGCTCAGATCCCTAATTTTTTTATAAATGTCATCTCCCGTAAACAACAAACATCCCAGGGCGGTACGGATTTTTTCATCGCTCAAGTCGCATATCGAGCGGATATTCTCCAGGATATTTTTTTCATAATCAAGATTTTCGTGTGATTGCGCGTAATAGCCGATATTGATTTTTTGCGCAAACTCCACGCCGCTTTTCTTATCCGCCTCTTCCATAATTGTCTTGATAAAACTAGTTTTGCCTGCGCCGTTCCTGCCGATGATGCCAATCTTGGCGTCATTGTAAATTTCAACCTTGCCGCCGATTTCTAAGAGCAATTTATCGCCGCGGAATACTATTACATCCTCCATTTCCAGCACTTTGGCGGGCAGCCTGTTTTTGATATTGTAGCTGATTTTCATTTGTCGCGTATCGTCTTCCGGTTTTTCTACCTTTTCTATTTTATCCAGCATCTTGATGCGGCTTTGTACCGCACTTGCTTTTGTTGGCTTATAGCGAAATTTTTCTATGAATTTTTCCTGCTTTTCTATATATTTTTGCTGGCGGTTAAATTCGTTTTCTTCCGCTTCCATTACTCTGTCGCGTTCGGCAAGATATCCGGTATAGTTGGTATAAAATTTGCGGATGCGGCCGTTATAAATTTCAAAAGTCTTGTTGCAGACTTTATCCAGAAAATATCGGTCGTGCGATACCAAAATGATCGCCTTGTTCCACTCAAGCAGATAATTTTCCAGCCATATGATAGTTTCAAGATCAAGATGGTTGGTCGGTTCATCAAGGATTAACAGGTCGGGATTTTGGAGTGATAACTTTGCCAATCCCAGCCGGGTCTTTTCGCCGCCGCTCAAAGATTTCACGCTTCTAATAAAATCCTTATCTTTGAAACGGAAATCGCGCAAAGTCTTTTCCGTGCCTGCTTCATAGCCATAACCGTCGTTTGCTTCATATTTTTCCATTATATTCTCATAATCTTTGAGCGCCTGTTCCAATTCATCTCCTTGGGCGGATTCCAGCCGGTTTTCTATTTCTGTTTTTTGTTCGATAATTTTATATATGCCGCTGTCGGCGCTGCGGATTTCTTCTTCCAGGGTGTTCTCGGGATCGGCGAAGTCACTGTTCTGCGAAAGATAACCGATATGGAGATTCTTGCTTTTGTCAATTTCACCTTCGTCATATTCTTCCAAGCCAACGATAATCTTGAGAAGCGTAGTTTTTCCTTTGCCGTTTTGGCCGACAATAGCAATTCTGTCTTGTTCATGCACATTAAAAGTGGCGTCCGAAAAAATCTCACGCAATCCTATATATTTCTTGATATTTTTAAGACTTAGTATGTTTTGATTTTCCATAAAATTAAAATTATTTCCATATAAAAAGAGGCCTTTCGGGGTTGCACAATGTTTCTATTTTTTCATAAATAGATACAATGCACCTAAAAACCAGCCTCTTTTTCGTAGCTCACTAATTTATCCATAATCATTTTTTGGAAAGTTGAATTGTTAGAAAATTTTACTTCCATAATCTTATGACATTTCATTGATAAAAATTGTAACAATAAAGTTTATTCTTGTCAAAATGAAACTAAGTTTGTTATAAATATAAAAATAAAAACGCCTTTCAAAAAGACGCTTTTATTATATTCAGGCCAGAGGGATTTTATGATTCTCTTCTGTCAAATTGTCCGCTTTTGGTCTTGATTACTACCATATCGCCTTCATTGATGAAGAGGGGAGTTGAAACTTTGTATCCGGTTTCGAGAGTAACTACTTTGCTTCCGCCTTGAGCGGTGTCGCCTTTGACTCCTGGTGGACAGTCCACAACTTTGAGACTGACTTCGGAAGGAAGAATGACATCAATCGGAGTTTCCTCGAACATAACAATACGCACTTCCAACTCTTCTTTCATATAATTGGCTGCCTCTTTTAGCTGTTCGCGGGTGAGGGTAAACTGGTCATAAGTTTCCTGATCCATAAAGGAATATTCATCACCGTCGCGATACAGAAATTGGGCGCGGCGCTCGTTCAGCTGGGCTTGTTCTACCATAGCAGAAGACTGGAAATTCTTCTCTAATACTTTGCCGTTTAAAAGATTTTTCATACTGACTGTTGCCATTGCTTCTCGTTGCTGCTTGGCGCGAAAAGATCTGTCCAAAACTTCGTACGGTTCTCCTTCAAGAATGATTACGTTTCCTTTTTTGATTTCTCTGAAAGTAATGCTTGCCATAACTTTGTATTAAAAGAATTAAAAATATCGATCTTCAAACTGGATCAACCTTTTGATATTGTATGCCTAAAGGCGTGTTTTGTAAAGTCAGGAGTTGATTTATGGCTAATTATTCGCTATGTTATGAAGGTATTTTTAATATAATCTATATATCATGGATTGTTTGCTATCCTGCACGGGAAGGGTTAAAATATAAATATATTCAACATCTTTGACAATAGCCAATTTTTAGATATTTAATTCATAAAAATAAAAATATGAAAAATAATATCCAAATTAAAACGTTGACTAGGAAAGATATTGAAAAATTGCTGGTTCGCCGCAAAGACGATTTTGCGATAAGCTTTTATGTGGGAATCAGGAGCGATCAGAATTTTCTCTCAGTTATAAATGCTTTTATTTCTGAGAAGCTGAAGGAAATTGAAAAAGGGGATAAATTTGTTCTTGAGAAGCAAAGGAAAATTCGAAAAACGCTTGAAAATATGAAGAAGACCTTTCGTTCTATTCGGCTTCCGGACAAAACCAGGACTTTTGTGATTTTTTGCACATTTCGCGGGAAATGCAGCATTTTCAAATTACCGGTATATATTCCGACTAAGCTGGTGGTTGAAAAAGATTTTTATGTACATCCATTTGTAAAGAGTCTGGAAAAATATCCGCGCTATTGCGTTGTTTTCTTGGAACGCGACCGGGCGCGGATTTTTGATCTTTTTTGGGGAGAGCTGGATCATAAGACGCGCGAATTTCGCAGCGAGGTGCCGCAGCGGATGAACGCGGCGCGGGCAACTTGGAAGGGATTGGAAGAGCGCAAGATTCAGAATCATATTGAAGTGCATATTAATCGTCACTTGGGGAAAGTGGCGCGCGAAGTGGAGCGTTATATGGATAAAAACCGGATCCCGTATCTTGTTATCGGGTCCCGGCGGGAGCTCATTGAACGTTTCCGGAATTTTCTTCCTAAGAATTTACAGGCGAAAATAATCGGTTCCTATCTGGTGCGTACCGATCAAGACATAAAAAATATACAAAAAAGAAGTTTGGAAGTTATAGGAAATTTTGAGCGGAATAAAGAAGAGAGATTGGTTGATATGTTTGTTGCGGAAAACAGCAAGAAGGCGAAAGGGGCGGTCTGGGGAGTGGAAAACGTTTTGGGGTATCTGCGTGATTATCAAATTCATCTCCTGGCTGTGGGCAAAAATTATCACGTGGCCGGTTATATTTGCAGGCGAAATCATCATCCATTTTTTCGCACCGGAGTTTGTCCGGTCTGCGGTTCTGATGGAGATGCGGTTGAGGATATCGTGGATGAAATTATCGAGGAAGCCATTAAACAAAAGATAGAAATCGTTCATTTTCAATTTCTTCATGACAATTTTGACCGTTTTGGCTTGGGTGCGGTCCTGAAATAAGCTTTAAAGAATTAGCGCGGAGGGAGCAAGGTTTTTGCTGCTGCAATGAAATTTATTTAAGCAATGTTTATTATTAATTTTTGCGGAAGCGGGAATTATAAAGACCTATATAAATACAGAATAGACTCTGCCAATTTTACGTTAAATTCGATTTTCGAGGCCCCTAAAATCCTTGATTTAAGCTCCTTTGTTTACAATCCGCTTTTTATTTGGTATATTGAAATTATCAAATTTATAGAAATAAAAATAAAATCAAGCTTATGCAAGAATCAAAACAAAACAAACTGGCCCTTTTGCAGCAGATGATCGAAAACGCTGAGCGTAATATCGTTGCTGCCAGGCAAATTATGAAGGAAATAAATAGCGATAATCGAAAGTCGCCGAAAGAGTCCGAAGCCAGCCAGATTGTTGAAGGAACGTTTGACGGTGAGAAAATGGTTAGTATGGAGGGGAAAATTTATCCGGTACCGGCGAATTATGCCAGCAAGTCCAAATTGGTGGAAGGCGACATTCTGAAGCTTACCATTACTGAAGATGGATCTTTTGTGTATAAGAAGATTAGTTCCGTAGATACTCGCAAGATTATCGGAACAGTGATGAAAGATGGTAAGGATAAATATTATGTAAACGCTGAAGGCAAGAAATATAATGTTCTTTTGGCATCCTTGACTTATTTTAAGGCAAAAGAAGGAGACGAAGTTATTTTGGTCGTTCCAAAAGAGAAAGTCAGCAATTGGGCTGCGGTTGAGTCCATTATTAGCGAAGAGGATAGAAGAGATATGATGGCTCAGGAGGCGGAATATCAGCAGCAGATGAATATAGAATCAGAAGAACCAGAACCGGAACAAGAAGAAATTGTTCATGAAAATCCCGTTCAGTATGAAGAGAATCAAAAAAATGCAGCAATCGAGGATGAGTGGACTCCGGACGTGGAGGAAATCAAAAAAGAAGGAAGTTTTGATCAATCTCCTGCTTCTGATGGCAGTATTTCGGATGATTTTTCTAACTAGTTTATTTGGTTATAAATAATTTTATGCAATACGTTTTTCATCTTCCGGAAAAACCGTCTTTTGAGAAGGTGGGAATTAAAGGTAGTATTTTTGATACCAAGCAGCTAAGTAATGAAGTTGAATTTACTTTGGTTGAAACAGAAGAAGGGCATCAGACAAAAATCGTGGAAAAAGAATGTATTTTTACTTACTTTATTTTAGAAGGAAAAGGAACTTTTGAGATTGATGGAGATGTTGAAGAGTGCTCAAAGGGGGATTTAGTTTTTATTCCCCAAGGAGTTGCTTTCCAATATAAGGGCAGGATGAAAATGTTATTAATTAGCACTCCTTGGTGGTTTCCTGAGCAAGAGGAAACACTATAAGATTAATAAAACAAAAGCATGAGTCTAGCGCTTTACCGAAAATATAGGCCGGTTGGTTTTCGCGAGGTTGTAGGTCAGGAACACGTCGTGAAAACTTTGAAGAATTCCATAAAAAACGGAAAAGTGGCTCATGCTTATCTTTTTTCCGGTCCGCGGGGAACTGGAAAAACTTCAATCGCCCGCATCTTGGCAAAGGCGGTCAATTGTGAAAATCTCAAGGACGGCGAGCCTTGCAACGAATGCTCCAACTGCAAGGATATTAATGCCGGACAGTTTTTAGATTTGGTAGAAATAGATGCTGCGACTCACACGCAGGTGGATAAGATGCGCGACATTATTGAACGCATAAATTTTTCACCTTCGCGCGGCAAGAAAAAAGTCTATATTATAGACGAAGTCCACATGCTTTCCAAGGGGGCTTTCAATGCGCTTTTGAAAACCTTGGAAGAACCGCCGGCGCATGTGCTTTTTATCCTGGCCACGACCGAAATTCACAAGATTCCACCGACAATTATTTCTCGCTGCCAGCGCTTTGATTTTCGCCGTCTTCGAATCGAAGAAATAAAAGAGCGTCTTGCTGAAATTGCCAGAACGGAGAAAGTGGAAGCTGAGGACGGAGTTTTGGAATTTGTAGCGATGGCTTCCGAGGGGGGTATGCGCGACAGCGAAAGTCTTTTTGGCCAGATAATCTCTCTTCAAGATGACAACAAAATTACTCTGAAGGAAGTCAGGGATATATTATCTCTTCCTGATGTATCTTTGTCTGTAGAAATAATTAGTTTGATTTTTGATGGAAAGTATGGCGATGCTGTAAATTATATAAACAAAATAGTTGACGATGGCTATGATGTTTTTCAGCTCAACAAGAGCATAGTTGAATATCTAAGAAAAATGTTGCTTATCAAACTAAACTCGCAAATGGAAGAAGTTTTTCTTTCGAGTATGACGGGCGAACAAGTGGCGGAACTTAAGCGAATTGCCGGGGGCGTGGGCATTGCGAAAATTTTCAGGGTTATAAGCTCTTTTATCAAGAGTCAAAATGCCATTAAAGGTTCTATTTTGCCGCAGCTTCCGCTTGAACTCGCGATTGCCGAGATCAGCATTGCGGAAGATGGCGATAAGTTGACAGAAGGCAAAAAAGAAGATTATAATAGCAAAGTCAGTCCGAATCCAATCAGTTCTAAATCTGTCGAAAAAGAACAATCGCAGAAAGAGGAAAAATCTGGCGATAAGGAAATTGCGGAACGAGATAAGGATGATAACAAAGAAGCTGGAGCCGAAGAAACACAAGCGGAGCCGAAAGCCGAAGCTAAAAGTTCGTCGGAAAATCTGGCAAGCTTTGAACAAGTTAAGGATGAATGGACTGATATTGTCGAAGATATGCGAAAATGCAATAATTCTCTCACTGCTTGTCTGAAGACCTGTCAGCCGATTATGATGGAAGATGGACAAGTGGTTGTCGCATGCCAATATTCTTTCCATAAAGCCAAATTGCAAAAAATGGAAAATCGGGCAATAATAGAACATGTGGCATATGAAGCAGTGAAGGCGGAAGTGCGTTTCAAATTTATCGACAAGGATGAAGCTCAGAAATTGGGTTTTGAAATGGAGGAAGTGCATTTGGAAGAAAAACAGGCCGAGGATTTGGTGAATAGCGCTCTTGATATGTTTGGCGGTGAAGTGGTAGCATAGTCATTGAATTTTACTGTGAAAATTCTTCTTTATGAAAGAAAGAAATGTTGAATAATATGAAGTGTGTTTGCTAGCATGTTTTCTGGATTTGTTCAGGAATCTATCAGGAATGTTAAAAAATATTATAACACCTTAGATTCCCAAACGAGTCCGGAAAGCACGGTTGATACTCAGCATATTTTTACTTCATTCATACAATATATTTATTCGGGGATCGTCTAATGGTAGGACGACAGGTTTTGGTCCTGTTAATCGGGGT
>CAZKLR010000026.1:0-11229 GCA_964553695.1 uncultured Candidatus Saccharibacteria bacterium
TGATGACTAACGACAATTCTTTTTTCAGTTATATAAAAATCTGACCTTAAGGATAATCGGGTCGGTATTTTTATTTTTTATAGACAATAAGATGGAAAAACAGACATTTGAAGGGCTAGAAATAAAGCCGGAAATTATGGAAATTTTAAGAAAACTCGGCTTCAATGCGCCCACACCTATCCAGTACCAGGCAATTCCTGTCGCAATTAAAGGCAATGATATTATCGGTATTGCACAAACAGGGACTGGAAAAACCCTGGCTTTCGGAGTGCCAACAATCCAGAGAATCCTTTCTTCTCAAGGTTCAGCGTTAATCATTCTCCCTACAAGAGAATTGGCTATGCAAGTTAATGATTCCCTGAGCCGGATTGCAAGAAATTTTAATTTAAAATCAACAGTCCTGATCGGTGGGCAAAATATAGACAGACAGATACGAGACCTCAAGGCGGATCCGCATATCATAATTTCTACCCCCGGACGACTTATCGATCACCTGGAACGAAAAACGGTAAAATTAAACAAAGTAAAGATGCTTGTTTTAGACGAAGCGGACCGGATGCTTGATATGGGTTTTGCTCCGCAAGTGAAACGAATTTTGCAGGAAGTTCCAGAAAACAGGCAGACAATGCTGTTTAGTGCCACTATGCCGGTAGAAATAATAAGTTTGGCCAACCGTTACATGAAAACCCCGCTGCGAGTTGAAGTTGCTCCGGCAGGAAGTGCGACTGAAAATGTTACACATGAGATATTCTTCGTTAAAGATTCTTCCAAACTTGCACTTTTAGAAAGTATATTAAAAGGAAAAAATGGAAGCATATTAATCTTCTCACGAACAAAACACGGAGCCAAAAGAATTGCTTTCGCCATCCGCAAAATGGGTTATACATCGACTGAAATACATTCCAATCGTACTCTCTCTCAAAGAATGAACGCGTTGGACGGATTTAAAAAAGGAAAATATCAGGTTATGGTAGCTACGGATATTGCCGCTCGAGGAATTGATGTAAAAGGCATCGAATTGGTGATCAATTACGATCTCCCGGATGCGCCTGAAGATTATGTACACCGCATCGGAAGAACCGGACGTGCTGACAATCTGGGCCACGCAATTTCTTTTGCCACACCCAGGCAAGCAAGGGATGTTAGAATGATTGAAAAATTAATCAAGAAAGAACTGCCTGTATCGAAACTTCCCGAACTTGCCGAATTAGATAAATCCATCACTCAAGAGCTTTCTAAAAGAGACAAGGAAAGAAATTATAGCAGAGAGGATAACAATCATAGCCGCAGATCTGAACATCGCGAATATGGCGCTTCCAAAATCCGTTTTGGAAAGATATCTTCCTCCAGCGAAAAAAGCGGAAACGGCAAATATAAACAAGATAGCAACCCTAAGCGAGGATTCCTTCCTAAACGTTCATCAGACAGCCGTTCACACTACAATGAATCTGCTTCTCCTGCGCAAAGAGGAAAAGAATTCTATAAAGATTTCAATGATGGCAATTCATCTAAAAGCTTACAGCAAAAATCACATAGGAGCTTTGAACAAAAACCTCAAGGTTTTAACGAGAGAAAAGCTAAAGGATATTTTGAAAGCAAGAGCCACGGAAAATTCAAAGGCATTCGAAACGATCATTCTCTCCCAAAAACCTCCTCTCCCGATAGAAATCGCAGCAATAATTACCAGGAAGAACCGTTTATGAATTCAGAAATAAAACCTGACTACCGCAAACCGTTTGGTTCGTATAAATCTGCAAAAAGAGGGAAAGGTGGCAACCGGACACCTTTCAACAAAGGCCCCAGAAAAACATCGGTTCGCGCCACAAGATAGGAAATGTAAAATATAAAAACACTCACATCATAAGCAGAGTGTTTTTATATTGTCCCTAAATCGATTATCTTAAGAATCAGAACGATTCAAAAACGGATTTTCCATATTAAATAAAATCTTGGGCATATGGTTGTCAACGGCATCTTCCGATATTTTATATTTTTCACTATACAGCATATCAACCGCACAAACCCGACAATCTTGATAATTGTATCCCAAAATTTTTACCGCCTCTTTAACAGCTTCTTCATCCCGACCTTCAACTTCCAGAAAAGATTCTAAAAACGGCCATTCGTCAATTGTAACTTCGCATCCGGCCAGACTCCAAATTTCCCGCTTCTTTTCACTACGAGCTTTTTCCTCAGCGCCCATAAGTTCTAAGAACCTACAAGCATCTTCTATATTTTCTGCCACGAAAGCATATTCCTGTTGATCGGTAATTTTACTGCCATTGATAACAACTTTCAAACTCATTGTTATCCGATCAGCTTCCTCGCGCACCCTCAACCATCCGCCTTTAATTTTTCTGCCTAGAGGAAGATCGAACATAATATTCTTTTGAATGTACATCTCTTTCTGTAAAGCTGCTCCATTTTCCCTTAACCGCTTTCTCCCCTCTTCAACTGGCACGTTTGGAATGGTTACCTCAAATTCAATCATAATAAAAATTAGTAAATATAAATTAATTCCGATAAAAACAGCTCTTCTGAAAATGTTTCAAAAGAGCTAATAACTGAACAAGATAATCCTTACGGCTGGAACAATTCTTCCGGCATAAACTTCACGGATTTAACTTCTGAAAACTGCCTGGCAGTTTCTTCAATTTGATTCCAAAGCACGCCCACCCGGCAAGAACCGCCGCTTGTCCTGTTCTGCGGATCCTTAAAAAATAGTGTCAGCGTTCCATCTTCTCCCAAAGAAGATTTTTCCAACTCAAAATCAGGCAAAGGAAATTCGGTGGTAATCCCTTGGCTTTTTTCATCATTTTTTAAGTTTCCCGCTATCAAAAGTTTTATTGTTTCATCTATAGCATTGTCCGTCTTAGGCAAAATTCTCTTAACTTCGACCAGTCCGTCTTTTGAACATTTTATATTCCCTGTTAAATCCTTGTCTTTTGAAGAATTATAGTAATACAAAGAAACCTGCTGAGTCTGATTATCTTCCCCAAATTTAACAGGAATAATCAAACTATCGTCATTTTCCGGCAATCCGGAAGGATTATCTTTTTGCAACACCAATTTGCCCTTCTTGCTATTAGGCATATTAAATTCAATAGTTGCCACAAACGGAACAAAATCATCAGTCATCCAGTCGGCTTTTGCCTCGGCAATTCCGGTAGCCAATTCATTGCCTGCCTCATCATAAAGCTTAACCGGGAAAGAGGCCTCAAAGAACCAGAATCCTCTTGCCTCACCCTCAATCACCAAAGGATTTGCCACAGTGTCATTCGGTCTGGGAGTAGAAACGCGGATTAGATCAATCTTATCAAGTTCATTGCCAATGTCCTCCACAAAAGTGCGTCCGTCCGGAGTCTGGCACTGTCGGGGATACATTTCGTTCACCATATAGCCTGCGGCCAAACAATCATCAAAATTATTTACTACCGATGAAGGCGGTTGCTGACCATTATTTTCATCCAAATCGGTTTTATCCCAAAAATACCAAAGCAACACCGCAATTATCAAAAGTGCCGCCAAAGCAAATAACAAGGCTTGATTGCTTTTTTTCATATTATTTTGTTAAATAATTAATGCTATTTTGATTATACCACAAAAAATTAAATTAAAAAAAGAAGAAAACAATCTTCTTTTTTATTTTTTAGAAACTCAATTTAACTAATATTACAAATTATAACTATCTGTTCAAAGCCACAGCTATTCCTTTTCTATTACCAGCATCGCTTTCATAATAATGTCCACAGGTTCGTCAAAACCGGTTTTGTAATCGCGAATCGCATTCATAAAAATATCATAATTATAGTGATAATTCTCGCCATAGCGTGTGCCTGGATCATGAGTGATAAACTCCTGCTTATTATCATCATATCCAATAACGACCAGTTCATGCCTTTCCGGCCCAGGCGCAGTATAATGCGGATTGTTAAGCTTTGTGCCGTCCATTGGAGTTATAGTTGGATTACCTTTGGCGATTTCTTTCTTTATATCCTCCATGGATATATTATATTTCACAAAAGATTTCTTATAACCAAAATATTCGCGCCAAAATTTCAAAGTATCCGCAATCGAAAGATCGTAAGCTCCGCCATAATTTTTATCTTCGAATTCAGACATTGCAAAAATCTCCTCAAGAGCAGTCTGAGTCGGAAGCGGCTTGCCTAAAATCCAATAGTGCGCCATTAAAAGTGAAGCTTCCTCGCAGCCATGCTGCTGTCGCGGATCGGTCCAATCACCAAAAGGAGACTGGGAAGCAAAAGGAACGCCCAAAATCAGTTCGGTCTGAGGAAGTGTTTTATTGTCCCCATCTTCAACCGAATCCTTCCCAGAAGATCCTTGCATATTTTCTTCGCTTGTGTTCTGCTCCTGATTATCTTCCTGATCAATCTTTTTTTGACTATCCTCTTTTGTATTTGTATCAAACTCTTCGAATGTTGTCTCGTAATTATTATCCGGATATAAGCGCTCATTGTTGCCTTTTTGAGCCGTATATATCCATAGCATAATAATTAAAACAAGAAAAGCGAAAAATAGTTTATATTTTTTAGAAACCATAAGATTAAACAAAAAATAAGCTAAATATTTAAGCAATTATGACATAGAATTTATAAAAAGTCACCTCCTCTAATACAAAAACGGCCACCAAGATGGTAACCGTCTAAAAAAACAATATCGTAAAACTTTTATTTTTTATTCATTCTCTCGACATAGCTGACACATTGTCCTTGGTTTTTAAATCCCAAGTAGCTGAATTTTTTCCAGCCGCATTTTTTACACTGATCCTTGGTTATAAGAACCGGAAGATTGCAAGAACCAGAGCTGAGACAGGAAGAACGGAGATATACTTTGGTAGACGTAGAGCTTACGTTGCCGGCTGCATCTTTAGCTTGTAGTCTAATAGTATAAAGTCCGTTAGCAGTTTTGGCTGAATTCCAATTCCATAAAACACTTTTATAAAGATTTGAAGTTTGACTGATTTCACCTGAAGCCGCCACCTTCTCATTCTTATTATTAGTCACAACCACTGAATAACTTGAAAGATTATTATCAGCTATTGAACCTTTAATCTCAACTTTCCCCGAAACCCTGGCTTCATAATCAGGAGAAGTAATTTTCACTGTTGGTACGGTTCTGTCCCCGGTAATTTTACAAACATTTGACCAATCGGAATAATTTCCTTTATTATCCTTGGCTCTGACTTTTATATAATGCACACCCTCTCCCAGGTGTCCGGTCAGTTCTGATATCGTAACAAATTTCCCCCAAGTTCCGCGAGTGCCATCGGTTTTCGGATAATCGATTGAATAATCATATCCTGCAATACCACTGCTGGCGATTGAATCGGACCAATCAACTGTTACCATATAACTGTTGGTAATGCCTCCGCATAGCACATTAGGATTTTTAAAACCTAGCATAGCTGGAACCGTAGGCAAAACAACGGCATCTTCCACAATTTTAAAATCTTGAGAAACAGACAAACTTCTCTCGTCTGCATCTTCTCTCGGATCAAATATGAAACAGTAATTGCCCAAACTCCAAGAATCAATATCCAAAGTTGCGCTAAATATATTGCTGCTCCAGTTGTATACATTTGTAAAATCGCCGACATTTCCGGCAATAATATCGCCACCTTCTGCACAAGTTCCTTTCCTGATATACCACACAGCAGTGTCATCACTATCATCATCCGTCAAAGTCGCGCCTAATATCAATGATTCGGAGATTTTTGTCTCTGACAATGGAGCAGTTATTTGAGCAGTCCGATCATTGTCCGGAGCTTCGAAATCAACCGTTATCACTGAATCATCGTTCAAAATAATTTTGATGCCATCAATGTAACCGTTGAATGTATCCGCCCAAGGATTATCAGCAGATAATGTGGCCATCACGATAGAATTCTGTGAATAATCTATTGTTTCGTTTGACCAGCTTACAGGACCTGCTTGTAAATCTTGCAATGTTGGAAGAGTGCAATTTTCGGAAGGCCCGAATGCATAATCATAGGCAGTCAATTGATTGACTCCGCTGTTTGTGCTCCACGTTACCCAAGAGCCAAGATTATCGCTGAAATTTCTGGAATATTTCGGTTCCAGAATCAGATCCCTGGCATAACCAGCACTATTGCTTATGGAAAGGTCTAGCACAAAATTCTGATTATTCTGGAGCGAGTTCTTAAGAGTATTGAACTCTATAGACTTCACCTTGTTCAAAGGGATATAACCGCCATATATATCAGCTAAGCGCACGGAAACTGAAAATTGATCATCAGAAACACCGTTATTATTGCCGGCAGCTTCCCAAGAGCCATCGCCCCAAAAATGCTGTGTCTCGGTAGGTTTTGCATTAGTAACAAACCATTCAATTCCATAATAAGCAATATTTGTATTGTTTGCTCCCGCAATCTGGCTAAATAAAGGAAAAATTGCCAATAAAAACACAAGAATTCCTAAAGTCTTCTTCATATTTATAATTCCCATTAATCTTTATTAAAAGAACTTTTTATGTTTTAGATTTTGAGAGCTGCAAGCTTGCGTTTTTTGTTATCCCTATACTACTATTAATAAGGCGAAAAGTAAATAGATTATGCACTTACTAGAAAAAAATATAGCAAAGATAATATGAAAAAGAAAAACTCAGTCGAATAATCCACCCACATATCTTTCTCCGCCGGTTTTGCCGACAAATTCTTCCTGTATCCTTTTTATTTTATTTTTACCCAAATCGTTAAATTCCTTACTATCTCTTTCTGAGCATGCACGAAAATCCCGATCAAATGCGGCAGCTTCAGGCTTGATGCGAAGCGCCATTTCATTAAAACCGGCCAGATGTATTCCAGCCAAAGACCGCACCCGCGAAAGCGCCACATAACCCATTCCAAATTCAAAAGTTTTGCGAAGATCCATTTCTGCCGCATCCAAACTCATCCCCTGACTCTTATGCACCGTAATCGCCCAAGCGAGACGCAAAGGAACCTGGCGCACTGACGCAATTATCTCTTTGCCGTCCTCAACCGTCCATTGCTCTGGACTTGCTTCAATTACATTCCCGTCAAAAGTCTCTACCAAAGGCCATCCGCTTTCATTATCAAAATCAGTAACTTTGCCCAGTGTACCGTTTACAAAACCTTTATTAAAATTATTCTTAACAAACATTACCGTCGCTCCAACTTTTAAACCCAGCAGCTGCGGTGCCAAACAGTATCCTTTCATATTTTCAACCAGCCTCTCAAGCCCCTCGCCTTCCATTTCAAAAATCCTCTCCTCTTTCTTGATTTTTTTAAGCTCGGAAAGATTATATGTCTCAACATCAATATTGTGAGTGTGCAATTTTGTAGGTTCTATTTTAAACTTTGCCGGCTTCCCTATTTTCCGCATCAAAAGTTTCCGCGCCTCTTCAGTCACATTCCCTTCGCGGATTTCAGAAAGCAGACGCATAAATTTCTTGTCAGACTGACGATATTGCTCCTCCAAATAGCAAACGCGCAAATTCATATTGTTCCAAATGCTTGATTCCGTCGCAAATCGCACATCTTTCCCTCCGCGGCCAACCGGAGGCAATTGAAAAAAATCTCCGCAGAATACCACCTGCATGCCGCCAAAAGGACGCATATCTTCTTTAAAAGCTTGGCAAATGACATTCACGAGATCGAGTTGTTTGGCGCTCAGCATCGAAATTTCATCAATAATCAGCGCTTTGGTTAGAGCTACGCTTTTAGCAAGATAATTTTTCTTTTTTAGCGCATTTATTTTATCAATAGACATTTCGTCTTCTATTCCCATACCGCACCAGGAATGTATTGTCCGTCCGCCCAAATGCGTCGCCGCAATTCCGGTTGATGCCGTTACCGCTACAGCCACCTTATTTTCTTTCAGATATTCTATATATTTGGTCAGCAAAAAAGTCTTACCCGATCCAGCCGCGCCGGTAAGAAAAACATTCTCGCCCGTCTTTAATATTTCCAAAGCCTCTTTTTGTTTCATCTTTTCCCAATTACCCTTTATTACTGAATTATAAAAACCGCACTTTCAGCATATCATGAACTGAAATAAATTCATACCCTCCGCCAATAGTATTTTGCCCATCTCTCTCTATTTTGCTATAATAAAAAGACCATAAAATGGTACTTTTATCAACTAAGCCTCATAAAAACTAAGCTAAAATTATGAAAAAGAAAATCATAATTATTGCGGTTTTTTTAATGGCTATGACAATCTTGTTCCCCAGAAAGACGAAGAACTCATCACACTGCCCTTGTCCCTTTCGTTAAACTGTAGAATTCTCTCCTTTTAGACCCTGCATGCTTTGACTGCAATAATCAAAATAAAACCTCACAAAGAGGTTTTATTTTATTTATTTTACAAGCCTGATTCTGATTCCCAGTACGCCGTATTTTTTCTCTTCTTCTGGAGTATAAATTTCATACATACTATTTTTGAGATATTCTTTTTCTGATTCCCTATATCCCAAGTATGCCGCCGGCAAATCGGATATGAGATCAGCAAATCTTTCATATCGCAAAAGTCCAATAATCTCAACCACTACTTTTTCCTGAGGCTTATCCATAAGAGAAAACTCAATCTTATCGCCCAATTCCAGCTTCCGCCGCTTTTCATCACAAACCCGCATTTCTAATATTTTATTTCCGGATTTAATTTTATCAAAAGCCCCCTGCTGCAATCTCATTTGATGAAGCATATTTATAATATTACTATTTATAGTTTGTTTACTTATCTATTAACCCAAACGAATCTCGTATAATTTTGCGAACGAAAATGATTTAAGCAAGCCGGCAAAAGTTTGTATCATTTTTGTAAAATTTGAGCAAGAGGTTTATATCGCCTGTCTTGTTTAATTTCTAGTTTATAAAAAACGTTCTTTTTCCAGAATATGGCATAAGCTTTCGCGTTTGGCTGAGACGTTATAATCCGATATTTATCATCTATAACCTCCAAAGCCGCACAATTATCAAGAGCAATAGCTACGCCGGAAGTTTTTTTCATCATTTCCATAAGCGATTCTGACCGATGTTGTTCAACGTCATAATGAGGACAATGAAGTGCTTGAATAAACCCCAAACCTCTGACTTTTATTAGTTTCATGCTGCCGGCACTAAACCTTGGAGAATCGCTATTGCCCCATCGAAACCAACAAATCGACCCGGCGCTTAAACCCGACATTACAATCCCCTTATTGTATGCCTTTTCCAAAATTTTATCTACCCCCGACCTTCGCCAAGTTTTCATCATAAACAACGTATTGCCCCCGCCAACATAAATAATATCCGAACCCAAAATCTTTTTTTCAATTTCCTTCCTGCTTGGTTTTTCCGAAAATAACAAAAGACTATCAACCTCGCATCCTAATCTTTTTTCAAAATGTTTTTTCGCAAAATCGATATATGTTATCGAGTCTTTACTTGCAGTAGGAATAAAAAGCAGCTTAGGATTTTTCTTCCCCGTCAATTTAATAATTTCCCGATCAATTTTGGTTGTTTCTACCGGATATCCAGGCCTGCCAATTTCTCCTCCTCCAATAGCGATGATCTTTTTCATAACTTTCGACATTTATAATTATATTATAGCAATTTTTATTTGAATAAAGAATAGAAAAAAGAATGTTCAAAAACATTCTTTTTTGCCACATCTCTAAATATTTTATGCGTTTATGCTTGCAGATGCTTACATTTAGTTTGTCTCTGCCGTAGAACTGGAATTTGCCGCATCTTCGGCAGAATCATTGCCGTTAGTACTTGTATTATTCTTGCTTTTTGTACTATTAGTAGAATTTTTCGTACCTGTTGAATTAGTACCCATACCTCCTTGCTGCATATTAGCCGGCATTTCTGGACGATCTCCCTGCGGCATACCCTGCGGAGTTGAAAAATAAAGTGCACCTAAGGCAATTAAAAGGACAATTGTAGACCGACTAGAACCAATTATAAAAAAATGTCTTATTTGAGCTAAATCTATGGCCTATATCATTCATACCTATTCTTTAAGTTCAGCATAATGCAGATAGTTACAAAAAGCAAATAGTCTGTTAGCAGAATAGCCCATAAGATATAGCCGAACTAAATTAAGTATGGAGCATAAATATTTTTAGCCATTTTCCAAATAAAAATAAAATAGAGAATATCGCATATGTAATATTCTCTATAGATATGTCTTGATACTATTATTTTTTGCACTTATAGCTAAGCCCCCCTATCGCGTTTTTTAATGGACACTCGTCTGGTTTATGTTTATTGCAAAAGTTTCTCTTAAAATAAATCAAAACTAGATGTGCCCACCATGTTAATGGTTTATCGCATGGTATATTTAATTCACCATAGCCGTTTTTTTCAATCAAGGGCTTAAGATTAACATCACACACCAACCTTTCTAATTCTAATCTGGCAATTTCATGTCCGAGTGCGCCACTGGCAATATCAAACCCTATGCAGGGAAGCAACATATCCTTCATTCCGCTGTCTACTGGCATTACTCCTGAATAATATCCCCTTAAATATAACGTGCAACACTGTGCTACTTTATAAGAAGCCCCATTTACCTCCGCACTGATCAACTCAATTAATTCCTGGTTGTTTAATCTATCAAATCGGTCCTGATACTTATCTATGAACACAAACATTGATCGCAGGTATTTTATTCTCGTATTCGACAATCCAAGCTTCTTGATGATATTAATCAGTTCATCATCGCTCATTGAACACAATTCTTCGTACGAATGAGAGTCTAGATTCAAGATAACTTCCCTGTATTTATCAATCATGTTATAAGATATTCTTGTGGACAATCCTGCAATCAATAATCTCTTTCTATGATCAACTACGCTATTTGGCCACCATAGATTATTATCATGGTTCTTTTTAACCTCTTTTCTCACCACCTCCTGACTACTACAGATGTCCAATATTTGGTATATATTTTTTTGTGTTAGCATAATCTTTTGCACCTCTTTTTGAAATAAATTTTTATTGCTCATATTTACCGCATTCACACCACATAGTTACAAAAACTACGTTGACTTTCAACAGACTTTTTATTTTTATTAAGGAACATTCCTTAGCATAAGAGTATCAGAAACGACAGAATTAGTAAACAATTTCACTTTAAACAAGACTCAAACAGATATTGTCACAAAAAACATCAAGATCTAACTTGATGTTTTCGCTTGTTTTAGCAACGCATACGGGTCGCTTTCACAAGAATTGACTGCTCC
>CAZKLR010000027.1:0-1993 GCA_964553695.1 uncultured Candidatus Saccharibacteria bacterium
AGCGCTTAAGCATTATATAACGTTAATCCAAATCAAGTAATGTCAACCCTGATACTGATCCGGTATCGGAATGACAAATAAACAGAATATATATAACATAAAAGAAAAACAAATAAGGATCTGCATAAAATATAGACACGCAACGGATAAATTCTAATCAGTAAACTTTGCTCAAACAGCAGACATCCAGCCCGCAAGCCAGATATTTTACCAGTGTTTAGTGATGTGAGTAATATCATTTATCCTTGTTATGCTAGCTTTTTGCCAAGATCACGAAGACAGCCGGAACAATCAATTTGACATCATAATTTAAGAAGTATAATATTCAATTATATCAATATATATTCATATAGTATGAAACCGAAATGCTGTAAAGAAGAAAAAACTATCGAGAACGCTCGAGAAACTATTGAGCTTTTGAAGGTTATTGCTGAAGAAAACCGCCTTAAAATATTATGTATCCTAAAAAAGGATGAGCATTGCGTATGTCAGATTATCGAATATCTAGATCTATCTCAAAGCCTGGTTTCCCACCACCTAAAGTGTCTCAAGGATGCCAGCCTGATTCAAGACAGTAAAAGGGGATTATGGGTTTATTATTCGCTTACTGAAAAAGGAAAGAAAATTTTCCGCCTTATTTCAAAAATTAATTAAAAGACATACATAAAACTTCAATCAAACAGAAGTATTATGAAAAAATTTTAAATCTGTACTTTTTTGTGAGAATAGAATTTACAGAAGCAAAAGAGAACTGAAGGATAGAAAATTAACAAAGGATTATATTTATAAATCAAAATTATCTTTATATAATAATATAAATATTATGAGAATCGAGGTGTTGGGTTCAGGGTGTCCAAGTTGCAAAAAACTGTTCGAATTAACCAAACAGGCTGTAAAAGAACTCGGGCACACAGAAGAAGTTTCTTATAGCGACGATATTCAAAGAATAATTGCCATGGGAGTAATGCAGGTGCCGGTCCTAGTAATAGATGATAAGCCGGTCATGACAGGAATGACAGACAATGTCGAAAAGATAAAGGATTTTATCAATGGGCACAATAATCCTGATGTGCCAACAATAGGGAAGGGCGGTTGCTCCTGCGGAGGAAAATGCTAAATATGGATATTTTTTACCCCATACAGCTTTTTGCTGATCTTATCACTTTACTTCTTGGCTTTCAGGCTGGATCGTATCTCGGAAGTTCTATAAACTTTTTTATCTACGATACAATCAAAATCGGCATATTGCTGGTTTTCATCAATTATATAATGGCTTTTACTCGCTACTATTTCCCCTTGAAAAAGGCAAGAGATATACTTACCGAAAAGCGTTGGTTTGGAGTTAATTATCTTATGGCAGCTCTTTTGGGAGTAATCACGCCCTTCTGCTCCTGTTCATCTATTCCGCTCTTTATCGGCTTTTTAGGCGCCGGGATACCTATTGGAGTTACTTTCGCTTTCCTGATCAGTTCACCGCTAATCAACGAATCCTCCCTCTATCTCTTCCCAGCCATGTTCGGCTGGAGAGTAACTATTCTCTATAACTTTTTTGGACTAGCCATTGCCATTTTAGGAGGAATAGTAATTCAGAGAATGAATGCCGAAAAATTCGTCCTGCCGGAACTTCTGCAATTCAAGTCACGAGCAGAAGTAGAGGCAGAAAACGGCGGCCAGAAACTTAGAATCAGACAGCTTGCGGTATACCTTTGGAAAGACGGAATAAATATAACAAAAAAAATATTTCCCTATGTGGTCTTGGGTGTCGGAGTAGGGGCGATAATTCATGGCTTCGTGCCTGGCAGCCTGGTCGAACAATATCTGGCCAATAAATCTTGGTGGACAGTTCCTCTGGCAGTCATTCTAGGTGCGCCCCTCTATGCTAACTCGGTCAGTGTTATTCCTATTATGGAAGCTCTAGTGGAAAAAGGAGCGCCACTTGGAACAGTTTTGGCTTTTATGACAGCCGTTGTAACTCTTTCCATTCCCGAGGCTT
>CAZKLR010000027.1:2093-9426 GCA_964553695.1 uncultured Candidatus Saccharibacteria bacterium
GGAACAGTTTTGGCTTTTATGACAGCCGTTGTAACTCTTTCCATTCCCGAGGCTTTGATTCTTAAGAAGATAATGCGCTGGCAACTTCTGGCTATATTTTTTGGCATTACAACTGCGGGAATTATAGCAATGGGTTATTTATTCAATTTTATCTTATAAAATTATGAATAAGAAATTTATCATAGCCATAATAGCCGTTCTCACATTTTTTTTGACGACCGCAATCCTTTCAAGCTTAAAAAATTGCAGATTGGAGGTGGAAGAAAATATGATTACCCAAAATACCCGACAGGGCCTTGTTAGCCGAGAATCTCTAAAAAATACCGTAGAAATGCCAAAAAACGATATAGTACAAATATACCTATTCCATTCTACCCAGCGATGTAGAACATGCATCGCAATTGGAAGATTAGCAGAAGATACCATTAACGAATTTTATCAAGCTGAGCTTCAGGAAGGGAAAATAGAGTTTCGTGAGATAAATATCGACTTGCCGGAAAATCAGGCACTGGCTAAAAAATTCCAGGCAAGCGGATCTTCCCTTTTTATAAATAACTACACTGAGGGCAAAGATCATATCACGGAAAACATAAAGGTTTGGAGATTGACCAATAATGAAGCAGAATTCAAAAACTATTTTAAGGATGAACTTGATAAGCTATTAAGAAAATAAGATGGAAGAAATAATCAATTTTTTGATCGATGGATATAATATCCCAATCCTTACAGCCTTTCTTTTAGGAATATTAACTTCTATTAGTCCATGCCCACTCGCAACCAACATTGCTGCCATTGCTTACATCAGCAAGGAAATTAAGATGGCAAAATCTACGCTTTTAAACGGCTTCTTTTACATGTTAGGAAGGGGGATAAGTTATACTTTACTCGCAGCTTTAATATTTTATGGATTTTCTGCTTTCAGGGTCGCCAACTTTTCCCGGGGATGGGGAGATAAAGCTCTTGGTCCAATACTAATAGCGATCGGCTTGATATTATTAGGAAACTTAAAGATAAAGGTTAGTGCCGACAATGAAAATATGGGGAAAATCAAGTTATGGCTGTCAAAAAAAGGGTTTGTGGGCTCTTTTTTTCTTGGCATGCTTTTTGCTTTAGCTTTTTGTCCTTCGAGCGGCGTACTTTTTTTCGGAGCCCTTATTCCGCTCATACTGAAATCAGAAGAAGGACTGCTCCTTGCTCCAATCTTTGCTTTTGGAACCGGATTGCCAGTAATTATTTTCTCATTCCTCTTAGCTTTTTCGCTCCAGAGAGTCGGACAGGCTTTTCAAGCAGTACAAAAAATCGAGCGTATTATGAGATCCGGTGCCGCATATATATTTATCTGTGCAGGAATTTATTATACCAAATATCTAATTCAATATCTCATTGTAACAATAAGTAACTGAAGTAAAGATTTTTTGACCTAATAATTGATTCAAAATATTTTTTTGAACTGAACATTAGGTCTTATTTCTTAATATAATTCCCTGATGTAGAAACGATATTAAGATTTGCACATTTCATAATTACGACATTTCTCATCTCCTTTAATATACCTCAATTGCTTATTATTTAATGTCAGCTCTAAACCAGCAAATCATGCCATCATTATTAATATTCAAACCAAGGATTGCGATGAAATTGCACTACAGCAAAATTTATATTTGAGCCTGCTTTTTTTGATATGAGATCAATGCATCTTGAAGTGCTTTATTGGCAATCAAAGAACAGTGGCGCTTGATAGAAGGTAATCCATCCAAACTGTTGACAATATCTTCATCAGTAATCTGTTGCGCCTCGGCAATGGTTTTTCCTTTAGCCAGCTGCGTTAGCATCGAGCTAGTGGCAATTGCGGCAACACATCCAAAAGTTTTAAATTTAATATCTTTAATAATGTCCTTATCCAATTTAAGATAAACCCAAATAACATCACCGCAAACAGTGTTGCCAACTTTACCTACAGCATCAGGATTCTTGATTTCGCCAAAATTCTTTGGCTTATAAAAATTTTGTAATACTTTTTTGGAATACATATATTTTATTAATTAATAGGTGAAATAGTACGAAGACGTGCAACAATATCAGGTAAAATTTCAGCTGCATAGTTAACATCTTCTTTGGTTGTCCATCGACCGAGACTAAGCCGAAGAGAACCATGAACTTTCTCAGGCTCAATACCCATTGCAAGCAGTACATGGCTAGGCTGTAGATTATTCGAAGAACAAGCGGAACCAGTGGCGCCAGCCACACCCTGCGCATTAAGAAGCATTATTATCGATTCTCCTTCTATGCCATCAAAACGAACATTTATATTATTCGACAATCGTTTAATGGGATGACCATTCAAATAAGATTTAGGGATGTCAGTTAGAGTTCTTTTTATAAGCTCATCACGCAATTCGGAAAGTCTTTGATTTTCTTTTTTCATTTCCTTGTCGGCAAGTTGCGCCGCTTGGGCAAAGCCAACGATAGCCGGAATATTATTAGTACTGGAACGCAAACCAAACTCGTGGCCGCCACCATGAAGAAGCGGATCGATTTTTGTGCCTTTTTTAATATAAAGAAGCGCCGCGCCTTTGGGACCATAAATTTTTTGAGAAGAAGCAGTAAGTAAATCAATGTTCATCTCGGAAACATCAATGGGAATTTTGCCAAACGATTGAGCAGCATCAGTATGAAAATAAACATTATGCTTATGGCAAATTCTGCCGATGTCTGCAATCGGTTCAATTGTACCCACTTCATTATTAGCATGCATTACAGAAACAAGAATTGTATCAACACGAAGACGCTTTTCAACTTCACGCGAATCAATCAGCCCGAAACTGTCTACTGGAATTTTTTCAATTTCAAAGCCAAAATTTTTTAACCAAGCTGCGCTGCCCAATATACAATCATGCTCAATAGCAGAAATAAGAATATGCTTGCCTTTTTTCTGATTGGCAAAAGCTATGCCCTTAAGCGCAGTGTTATTACTCTCAGTAGCAGAAGAAGTAAAAATAATCTCCCGCTCTTGAGCGCCAATCATCTTTGCGATTATCTTTCGGCTCTCTTCTAGAGCTTCTGCGGATTTAGCACCAAAATCATGAAGAGAGGAAGCATTACCATGATACTTGTTAAAGTAGGGGAGCATCGCCTTAACCACACGAGGATCAACCGGAGTAGAAGCCGCATAATCCATATATATCTGTTTTCTCATAAAATTATAAACGAGTTATTTAATTAGATCTTGCAGCGTAATATTTTTTAGAGTGGAATGAATACTAGCGTCAATTTTCGCCCAAATATTTCTGGTTGGACAATTCTTATGGCGCGGACAGCGATAGTTTGAATCAACGCAAGGCGCAGGCAAAGTCGTTCTTTCCAAAACCATTACAACATCATCAACAGTAATTTTATCTGCCGGACACGGCAAAAAATAACCTCCAGCCGCGCCACGCTTAACTTCTATAAGCCCCGCTTTTGCAAGTTTGACAATAATCTTTTCCAAATATGTAAATGGAATAGATTCCGCCTCACTGATTTCCCGCGCCGAACAAACTCCTTCTTTGTGGGCGATATAAACGATAGCGCGTAAACCATAACGAGTAGTTGTCGAAAATTTCATAAAATATTAATTAGATTCTTTAAATTTGACAAACTGATTTATTTGGACTATCTTTAAACCAGACAAAATTAGTCTGATTTAAATTTAAGCTAAATTTTAAGCACTGTCAAGCAATTAACTTCTATAGAATGTCTATAAACAAGAGGAATTGGAATAGCACAACGCCATATCAAAAAGCTTTGCAATTAGAATATTTTACAGTTGGCTACAATATATTAGAGGGAATTATCTCAATCGGCACAGGAGCACTCGCCGGCAGCATAGCCTTGATAGGATTCGGATCCGATAGTTTCATCGAATCCTTATCAGGAGCGATACTAATCTGGCGGATCAAGAATCATTCAGATAACGAACAAAAGGAAAGAGTCTTAGAGAAAAAAGCAGTGAGACTCGTTGCATGCTCTTTTTTCATCCTTGCTGCATACGTTGCTTATGAATCTATGAGAAAATTGTATTTTACCGAGAAACCTGATGATTCTTTAATTGGCATACTCATTTCTTTTCTTTCCATAATTATTATGCGAAGTCTTGCAAAACAAAAATTGGAATTGGGAGAAAAAATAAAAAGTCGTGCACTTATTGCCGACGCAAGAGAAACTATTGCATGTATTTATTTCTCCATAACGTTAATTGCGGGGCTGATATTGAATTTTCTTTTCGACTGGTGGTGGGCCGACCCTATCGCTTCCCTGATTATTGCCGGTTTATTAATAAAAGAAGGATGTGAATTTTGGGAAGAAGAGAAAAAACAAGAAATAGCGTGTAAATAAAAGACTCTATTTTTTATTCAATAAATGATATTGTTCTTTTCAAATTAGCTGGGTCGCTTTGATTTGCAGAAAAAACAAACAAGCAATAATTTATTTTTCGATAAATCAAACCAACTCAACAAAGGGTTGGTTTGATAATCTAAACAAAATAGAGGACAAGGGATTATGAGTAAGAATACAGGCAATATAGAGAGCGGCCAATTAACGCTCAACACCGAAGAAGTAAAGGATTATTTGCACATAATTGCCAGAAGTTTTGAAGTAATAATTCTTGGCAAAATGAGCAGAATTGCGGACAGAACACCTAACGGACCAAGAAAAAATGGAAAGATTTATGTCATTCAAAAAGTAGAAATGTATCTCTATGAAATCTCCCCCGAGTATTTCGAAGGAAAAACAAAAGAAGAAATTAAAAAAATATTAGAGCAGAAGATTACTGAATATCTTTGTGCGATTTTAGCAGAAGAGGATCTATATAATAAAGAATTCGGAATAGGGATGAAAGACTCTTTATTAATGATTGGCGGCTATTATCAGGCCAGTATATTAACAATCTAAGACGGTTTTAAAAATCTTAGGGAAAAATCCGGATAAAATCTTGGAAATTTTCCCGCCTTTTCCAAATTCATAAGTTTATTGTGATTTTAGAATCGGAACGGCAAAAGAAAAATTAACTCAACCTTTGCATAAATTGCTGACAGAAAGCAATAAAAATGTTAAATTTAACGTATGATAATATAAAAGATCTGATAAGAAAATACTTCTTTTATAACGCACTGTTTCTATAAATCCATATTGCACAAAAAGTAAATTCAATGAAAATGGAAAATACGCTTTGGAAAAAAATGTTGACCGCAACTATAGTTTTTAGCATCGTCTTCGGACAAATTGGAATCATTGGAAGAATAAACAACACCCAGGCAAAAGAAGAGACAACGATAAGCAATATTGGACAGGAAGATTCTGAAAAAGTTCAGCAGAATGTTAATAAAAAAAATGCAGACAAAACAGGCGAGAAATTATCAAAATTTAAAAATACAAGAGAATTAGAATACGTACCCGGGGAAGTTATTGTAAAATTCAAAACAAACCAGATAAATCTTAAAAAATCATCAGACCAAGGAAAATCTGAAAAATTTGCGCAAAGCAAAAATCTAACCAAAAAAGAAGACTTGGGGAAAGATAATATTTCCATCCTGAAGATCAACGACGCAAAAACTGTAAAGGAAAAGATAACTGAGTTGGAGCAGGATCCTAATGTCGAATATGCTCAACCAAATTTCCAATATCATCATTCCTTCATAGATTCTAATGACACATACAAAAGCAATCTCTGGGGATTGGACAATATGGGACAGATTGTAAACGGAACTGCCGGTACCAGCGATGCGGACATTGACGCGCCAGAAGCCTGGGCAATCAATGAAGGAACAAATGCTGACATAGTTGTTGCGGTAATCGATGACGGAGTTGCTTATAATCACCCAGATCTTTTTGACAATATGTGGGACGGGATAAGCTGTAAAGATGAAAATGGTGTTTATTTGGGAAACTGCAACCACGGATATGACTTTGAAGATTTAGATAAAACTCCTTTGCCCACAAGCGGAGCGCATGGAACGCACGTAGCAGGGACGATAGCCGCCGTCAAAAACAATAATACAGGCATAATGGGAGCTGCTCCTCAAGCAAAAATAATGGCGATAAAAATTGCCCTAACCACTGCCGATGCAATCAAAGGAATTAATTTTGCCAAACAAAATGGCGCAAAAATAATCAATGCAAGCTGGACCGGCACTTCCTATGATTCTGCTTTAAGAAATGCCATTTCCGCATTTCCCGGACTTTTTGTCGCTGCAGCAGGAAACGAAGCAAAGAACAACGATGAAGGAACTCATAGTTATCCTTCTGATTTTGACTTGGATAATATTATTTCAGTTGCAGCTACCACGCCATCAGATGGTTTGGCTTACTTCTCTAATTATGGCGCGACTTCCGTGGATGTAGGCGCTCCGGGAATAAATATCTACAGTACCGTCTCCGGCTCGTCCATACAAGGAACAAACGTACTCTATGAAAATTTTGAGACAGCAACCGTTCCCAGTATTCCAGATGGCTGGACCAAAGAAGGAACTAATAATAATTGGGAAACTTATAATTCTGAAGGATTTTATGGGAATGTTCTTTATGGAGATTTAAACTCTCCCTATGCCGATAACGCAGACGCTTCCGCATCCTCTCCCGTTTATGACCTTAGTTCTAGCACGGGAGCCACAATTTCTTTTGTCTCGAGTTGCGATACGGAATACAATTCTGACTATTTTTATGATTTTATGACGCTGGAATACAGCAATGATGGTGGAACCAGCTTTAATGAAATACTAAAATGGGATGAATATTTTATCGATTGGATAAATGGCGATTCTGATTCAACGGGAAGTGCAACATACGATTTCACCTTGAACATACCGGAAGAATATTTAATCAATAATTTCAAGTTTCGTTTGAGATGGAGGACAAATGCATCTTCTAATAATTACAGCGGATGTTTTATCGATAATATAAATATTAAAAAATATACCGACGGCTCCGAAGAAAATTATGACTATGCCAGCGGAACCTCGATGGCAACTCCGCATGTTACCGGTCTGGCGGCTCTTGTTTGGGGATACAAACCGACACTAACCGCGGCACAGGTAAAAAATATAATTTTGGATACCGGAGATTCTCTGTCTGCGCTTGCCGGAAAAACAGTTTCAGAAAAAAGAATTAATGCCGGCAATGCACTTAACTGGCTAACTCCTACTGCTACCGTTTCTTATGACATTACAGATCTAACCAATAAAGATGTAATAGCAACTTTGCATCCCAATGAAGAAATAACAGTAACAAGCGAAGGGGGATTAACACACACTTTTAACGCCAATGGCTCGTTTACTTTCGAATTTACTGACACGGA
>CAZKLR010000027.1:9526-10771 GCA_964553695.1 uncultured Candidatus Saccharibacteria bacterium
AGGAGCAATCGCTATAGACAATTTTGATTCTTCAGTCATAGTCACTTCTTCCGGCACCGTGGACACAAATACTCTCGGCTCATATGTAATAACTTATAACGCCGAAGATACTGCCGGCAATACCGCTACGGCCGTCAGAACCGTTAACGTTGTAAATCAATTAGGTTCGGAAAAGTCTATCACCTCCGTATCTTTTATGGGGAGCGAAGGAAATATTGATGAAGAAAATCATACTGTTTCTTTAATTGCCCCTTATGGCACAAATATAGCTGCGCTTGCCCCCGTTGTAATGGTTTCAGCCGGAGCGTCAGTTACTCCCGGATCGCAAGAAACAAGAGATTTTTCTTCTCCTCAAATCTATACAGTTACGGCTGAAGATAACAGCGCAAGTCAATCTTATGTTGTCAATATAGCTGTAGCCTCCAATCCCGATGTTGCGCTTCTGGCAGCAGACAAAGAAGCTCTGACAGAAATTTATATGCTTGGAAAAAATATAAGCGCAAGTGAGATAATAACAGCACTAGCAAATCCGTTGCCGGCCTTTGGATTTATTAACGGCTCAAATATAACTTGGACATCAAGCTCACCGCAAACCATATCCGATGACGGGCAAACAGTAATAAAACCATCTTTTTCAACCGGAGATGCTGCGGTAGCAATAACCGCCGACTTCGCCAAAGGAACGGCCTCAGATACTAAAACATTTGATCTCACTGTCAAAAAACTTCCTATAAGCACGATTACTTCAATTACATCATCGGTTTATTCGATAGAAGAAAACAATATTAATGGAGTGCCTTTCGGAACTTCAAAAATATCTTTTTTGGCAAATATCTCCAAAGAGGAATCTCATCAAACTTGGAACAGCGCCAATCTTTCCGATCCGATAAAAACCGGAGACACTTTGACGGTTACAGCAGAAGATGGAATAACTTCGATAATATATAATATTGCAACACTTTCTAGCTCCGAAAAAAATATTCTTTCGTTCAGTCTTAACAACCTAAGCCCGGCAGTTGTCGGAAACATCGGAGATACGGCTATAAATCTGGCCGTTCCTTATGGCACCGACGTAACCGCTCTTACGCCAACCATTGTTGTCTCTCCAGGAGCTTCAATAAATCCCGCAAGCGGAATAGCGCAAAATTTCAGTTCCGCCAAAACTTATACAGTCACTGCCGCAGATAATTCCACAAAGAATTACACAGTAACGGTAACCATAAATTCACGCCCCAATTCCAGCGG
>CAZKLR010000028.1:0-10142 GCA_964553695.1 uncultured Candidatus Saccharibacteria bacterium
TCGAAAAGCAGTAGGCCTTAACGGGTCTCGCGGGTTCGAATCCCGCCTCTTCCGCACAGTAAAGCAGAGCATATCGCCTCTGTTTTTTTGATTATTAAAATATTTTTACAACTAAATTCTATACAGCTTATTCTGCACAATGTTGGAATTGCCGCGCTTCGTTTTACTTTACTTGCAATGACAAGACTAAAATTGAAATACCTCAAATAGTGAAAGTTGGATTACTCTGTAATGCTTTTACAAGAAGTTACCATCACCTACAAGGTGGAAAATTAACTTTTTTCTAAGCAAAAAAACAGCAAATATCGCTAATTTAAGTAAATAGTTCTGTGGACAAGATATTGACAAATATGAGCATTATTGTTAAGGTCGAAATATAAAGGCTCTTTTAAAAACAAAAAATGCCCAAGCGGGCGGATTTCTTGCCAATTATTCAATTTAATTAATTCTGAAAATAATTGATAAAAAACCCACCCCCTTGGGCTTTAAATAAAAACAAATACTCTCAAGGGAGTATTAGAAACCCAAAGGGACCCAAAAGGGAAAGGTGGTGATAGAAAGAACTGGAGGAAAACAACATGTCAGGTTTTGCATCAAAAAAAGGACAAGTTCCTTTAGTGGCATTAGCAGGACTTGTCGTATTATTAATAGCACTAGCTGGAATGAGTGGAAATCATTCCAGCAGCACCGCATCTTCTTTTGCTACACCAGAAGAAGAAAACAACAATGTTATCCCCGATTGGGGCAGCAGAGAAGTTACCGCAACGAAAGTTGCAGATGTTCCAAACACTAATAATTATGCAAAAGAAGGACTATTTACCTACTATAGTTCCGAAATTAATTGGGTAAAAACTTATGGGCTTATCCCGCTCGATACCCAAACAATAAAAGATGAGAGGGCAATCATAAAGATAGACAGTATAGAAGGCAATAAAATTTATGGAGAGATAGTCTCAGTTCCAAATACCGTATTTTTGGACATAGGACTAAAATATGAAAACAAGATTGTAAGTCCTCAACAAGCAAAAAAAATAGATGATCCTTTTGTAACTAAGTTACAAACTGGAGACAAATTTATAGCCGAAACATTAACCCCTCCAGGGGCAAAAAATATGTCACCACAGGCGATAGCCATTGGAATGACATATTATACGATCTAAAATTAACATTTAACATTTTTTGAAAAAACTTCCTAACTTTTAGCTGAACTTTATAGCTATTTAGTTGAGGAAGTTTATTTATTTTCTGAATAAAATAACAGTAAGCTTTATTTATAGGCAATCTATTTGACAAAATAAACTCAATACAACGCGAACTAAAGTTCGCTACTCCAAAAATGCAAGAGGCATTCGGAGTAGCGGGATTTATCCCGCGCTGAATTAGATAAAAAATATAGTAAAACTTTTTTTACCAAATAGCTGAACAAAAATTTAAAACAATTTTAATATAAGAAAATAGCTAGGTAAATATAATTTTACTTAGTTTAGATATATGATTTCCAAAATATATTTATCTGTCATTAAAATTCTTTCTCAAAAAACAGTCCTTTTGATCTGAAAGGACTGTTTTTGTTTGTGCTGTCAATTTAGTATTGCCAATATCCGTTGTTGCAAGTGAGTTCCGCTTTCGGACCATAATGAACTATTTCTCCTTCATACTGGGCAAAACTGCAATCATTGCATCGCCAAATCGCATCACCTCCAAATTTAGCATTAATCACCGGAGCAACTTCCTCCTCGGAGCATACACCACCTAGAACAAGATCCATAGAACAATCATCACCCGTACCGCAACATCCTATAGCATTTTCAAACAAAGAATCTCTTAGAGTTCCTATAGTATGAATCTTCGTGCCACTTCTTACCCAATAAATCCAATGATAGTCTTCACCAAGATTAATTTCTCTGGTTACAAAAACAGCACAATTAAATTTCTGATCGCTTTTATCTATATCACCATCTCCATCGTTATCTCCTGTCTTAGATTCAGTCTTAACATTAAAATCTCCGAAACTTCCATTATTTGTCAAAGCAAAATCCCATAACTCATCACCTGATTCCGCTCTAACTGTATAAGTTCCTCCATCCTGATCGCCATCATGACCAGTGTGCAATTTTATTACCAAAAATTTATGTCCACATTTCCCCAATTCTTTACATCTCTCTTCACAGGTACTGCCTTCCGGAAGAGTAGCAGTGCTTCTGTCGCCGCAAGTACATTGATCCGTTTCTCCGGAAAAACCCACTTCATTTGCGCTATTTAAAGATCCGGGAGCAATACAATAGGTTGGAGTAGTATCGAACGCGCAAAGATCCTGATCCAGACAAGCATCATTGCAGTTTTCCAAATTGGCATATGCCGTGCCCAACGAAGTTCCGTTTCTGCAAGTACAAGTTTTATTAGTCAAATTAAAAGTAGCACAAGAACCGCTTGATTCTTCGATAGCCAATCCCGGCTGTCTCAGATAGAGAACATCGGGATTAATAGTTCCTACAATCACCCACGACAGAATCGCTATCAAAAGTCCAAGCAAAGCATCCTTGATGGATTCCCGCGCGCCTGATACGGCACCGCTATTTCCGGCAGCTGTAATGTATTTCATACCGCCAATAATCAGCATTGCTACCGCTACAATACCCACAATACTCAGAAGAAAATTGTATATTCCAACTAAATAAGCTGAAATATCAATCACTCCTCCGGTTTCAAGCCCGGGAATATTCACCAGAGGCTCGTAACCTGTACTTGTTGCCAGCGCTTGCTGCCCAAAGAGCAAAGATAATACCGCAAACAATTTAAAAATCTTTTCCTTCGTCGCCATAATGATAAGTTAAATATCAGATTAAATATTATAAAGATGAATCAACATTGTTAGCTTGAATTTCTATATTTTCTCTTGTAGTTTTAATTTTCTCATCCGTTTCAATTATTTCATCCTCAGCCCTGCTAATGCCTCTCTTAAAATCCATATGGCACCACAAATTTATTATCAGATAAGTCGGAACAATGCCAATTACAGGAATACCGTCAATGGCAGTAGCTAAAAGAATTTTTCTTAAAACACGCTTTATTATTTGATTGGTTATAGCACCTCCATGCCAGCCTCCGCATGCCAGTGACCAGAAAAAAGCCAGAAAAGCACTCGCAATTATTCCCGTAAATATACCGACCAAACCGCCGTGTCCAATATCAGATATATCCTTAGCCAGAGCAATCAAATACGTCAAAGTGATTATAAGGAATGCGCCGGCTCCGCCCCTTTCCGCCTGTTCTTCAAGCCGGGCTGCTACCCGATAAAGCACATCAAGAGCATGATCGCCTGCAACTCGTATAATCATTTTTTGTCTTTCACTCAAATCCTGCTTCATTTGTTTTTCTATGGCTTCTTGAGCCGCCCTTCTCGATTCTTCTCTGGCATCTTCTTGCTGCTCTTCCGGACTTCTTTGAAACTCGCCTCGCAGTGCCTGAAGTTTTGTAAAGTTACTGTTTCTTCTTTCAAATTGCTTTTTATTTTCTTCCTGTCTTCTTTCCGCCTCTTTTATGCTTTCTTTGTGCAGATCCTCAGAAAGTTTAGGATTGCTTAAACGTTGCTCTTGTTTATGATCCTTTTCGATTTTCTCTTTAATCGACGCCATAATCGCATCAAACGTTTCATCTCCGCTGCTTTGAATATTAGGATCTTGTCGAGTTTTACTCGAATCCATATCTATTTCTTTCTTTTCTAAATTCTCCGACATAAACTAGCATAATAACTTACGCGCAAAAATAGCACACAACCAAAAGCACAATTTGCTAAAACCAGACTCAAGTTCATATCTTAAGAGTTGGCCGAAGCGACCAATCTTTCATTCTGAGCTTGTTTCGGAACCTATAGAAAATTATATCTCTAAAGATTCCCGAACAAGTTCAGGATGTTTCCATCCTGTAACTTTTTATATATCTGCAGTTTCAGAAAGTTCTTTCTTTGCCCGTTCAATTTCCATCAACTGTGCCGGATCGGAAGTTATAATCTGATCTTCGGAATATGAAGCCACAACCTTTATTGCCGCGCGCTTCGGACCAGCAAAGAATATTCCTTCACCGACATTACTTTCCAAGAGCAAAAATTTTTCTTCGTCCGTAAGATAGAATGTATCGACGATCACCTTTATTCCAGCAGGGGATTGCTTTAATAAAAGTTGTATTGAAGAGTTGGTAACGATCGGTTTTCCATATTTCGACCCCATAAAATCGGTAACATCCTGAGTGATAGTAGTAAGCCCCATATAGTATTTCCGGCATCTTTTGGCAATTCCGAAAAGGAAAGAAGCTGCGTCCTCGTGCTGCATCATCCACCAAGCTTCATCGACAACCAGAATTCTCTTCTTCTTCTTGGAACGGATCATATTCCAGATAAAATGCAGAACCAGATACATAGCCACCGGCCTCAATTCCTCTTCCATATCACGAATATTGAAAACAATAAATTTATTTTCTGCCTCAATATTGGTCTTGTGGTTTAAGAAACCGGCAAAAGTTCCTTCCGTATATTTTTTGACGCGGCTTGCCAAGCTGTCAGCTCCTGCCATATTTTCCAGTACCATTTGCAAATCAGTCATAGTCGGCGGTTCCATATTCGTGAAATCTGATTCGGCATTAATATCTTTTATAGCATAAGTTTCAGTTATTGCCTTATCCAAAATTGCGTCTTCCTCGGCAGAAATGTGTCCGAGCATAACTTTCAGAAGACCGGAAACATTCACAATTGCCGAACGCAAAATGTCCCCCGGAGCTTCATCCTCAAGTGCTGTCGGCAAATCAAAAGGATTTATATGATTTTTGGAAGAAAGAGAAATTTTCATAAAAGTTCCACCAGTCATCTCACAAAGATGCTTATACTCGTTTTCAGGATCGATGGCTATGACATCCACGCCAACCATCAAACTTCTGAGAATTTCCAACTTAACCGCATAACTTTTTCCGGCACCAGATTTTGCAAAGATAACCATATTGGCATTTTCCATCGTGAAACGGTCAAACAAAATCAAACTGTTGTTATGGCGATTAATTCCGTAAAGAATGCCTTGATTGGAAGTCAAATCGCTGGAAACAAAAGGGAAAGTGGTTGAAAGGGGAGAAGTATTCATATTATTTCCAACCATCAACTTATCACTGCCCAAAGGAAGAGTGGAATTAAAACCTTTTTCCATCTGCATTATCGCCGCTTTCATATAAACAATTCTGGCTTCCAAAATTGACTCGATCTGCGTTTCCGAACGCCTTAAATCTTCTTCAGTATCTCCATAAATCGTAATATAAAGCCCGAATTGAAAGAAATGTTCAATTCCTTGCTGCAAATCATCTCGCAAGTTTTCAACGTCCTGATAAGCAGTTTCAAGCACTGGATCACGCACCAAACCTTTATCTTCGTTCATGGAAATCTGGGACTGGATTCTGGTTACCACCTTTTTCAACTGCTTCAAAACGTCTGCCGTATTCTGCGGATGAATAAACATTGCTATATCAAATGTTGAATCCAAGTTAATAATCGGAGAAAGCCAGCTTGTCTGAAGGTATCGGGGATAAGCATACACGAAAAGCGTGCAGGCCAATTTCTTATTGATCCTTACATAATTCGGCGTAATTTCCAAAACTGCAGGAGCGATTATATCCTTAACCGTCGCCAAACCTTTTTGATAAAGCTTTTCAGCTTCCAACAATTGCTTTTGCTCGGCAGCTTCTTGAGCCGCCACTTCCGGATCCTTTTTTGGCTGTTTTACGGCCGGCAGTACTTTATCTATGATTCCCATATTATTTTTATTTATAAATTATTGTGCTAAATCAATGTCTTCTACTTCAGCCAATCCTTTTTTCTCGACAGATTCAGGATTGTATATGCTGTAATAGAGCTCAATAAGTTCTTGCGTATTAAGCATTGTCATTCTAAGCCCTGCGCCGCTCAAATTCTCGACAATATGATCAACTCTCTGAAACAACTGATCGCGATATTTTTCAAAAGTCTTTCGGCTGGACATAATCTGCGAAGTATTTGTCACTGAACTAAATTTTGACTGGATATTATCATCTTTAGATTCTGACAAAGAGAAAGGCACTACTATATAAAAAGTCTTGGTAACAATATTCGCCATCTTAACCAGTCCATTAATATACTCGATATAGCTGGAAATCTGCATTCTAAGCAAATCATTGGTTTGTTTCTTCTCCTCTTCCCGCAAAACGTCGAGATAAGTATCAATATTTAACTGTCTTGAATTTACAATAATTTGGATCGAAAAATCCAAAGAATTTAAGAAGCTCTGGTAGCGGTAAATAATCGCGTCCTGTTCATCAATAGACTTCAAAGCGAAGTTTATAGAAGAAACCATCAGGACTGCCCTCAAGCTGCCATTTTTCATAATGACAACATTATCTTTAATCTCGGAAATGTCCAAATATTTCTGAGAACTCAAGCCTTTTTGGGCTTGTTTTTCTGGAGTAGACATAGTAAAACTATTAGAATTAAAGAAAAATCTAAAGTTATAGTCTTATCGGCTGCCCGGCAAGACTACAGCTTTGTCTCTTCCTTTTTCCGTATTTTGATTTTTAATTTTCTTTTCTTATCCTCTTATCTTCGGAAAATATTTTGATCCGGCCTGGTTTCAGCTTCATATGGAAGATTAACCGCCGCGCTGGTATCCAAAAGATTAGCCAAATCCCTGATCTTGCTTCTGGAAACAATTTTCATCGGAGCTTCTTGCGCCGTATGTCTCTTCTGGACCGTTTTATACATCACTATATCCGGCTCTCTCCGCCACACATAAAGATGATTGGCCGTAAAAAAATCAATCCTATTTCCTATATAACGTGAAAGAGAAACCCCTTTGGGTCTGTAGAAAGCAAAAGCCAGAGTTGCCGGTGTAACAATTACCAGAGAAAACATAAAAAAAGCGGTATTAAAAAAAGTAAAAGTCAACAAAATCAGTCCGCCACCTGCCATCAGATACAGAGTTTGCTTGCCCGTAAAAGGACCTACAATTTTGTCTTCTACGTCAATAAATTGAGGAACGCTAAATTGCATATATTTTAAGTTAGTTTATATTTTTGTTCTAAGGTTCAGCAACCCCACCTGCACTTAATATCGCTTGTTTAGGGCAAAATTATAATAATATAAGAATCCTTATTGTATGCCATTCCCACCCCCGCCTTCCTGGGGTAAACTCCGATGGAAATCCGGAAGATTAAGATAGAATGATAAATAGTAGGGCGATATCTTAATATACCAGCTACATTATATTTGTCATTCTCGCGGAGGCGGGAATCCAGTATTTGGGAATTAATTATTACCCTCTCATTATACCTTTCTCCTGGCAAAAAGAGGAAAGTAAATAATCTGCCTGTCTGCATTTGTAGATAAAATAGTCTATCGGGAAGTGCAGATAGGATAGACCTCAGCAATCATTAACTCCAATACAACTTCTGCCGGGGCAGTGGATATTATCTCAGGCAAAAAGAAAGAATCTTATTAATTCCGAATCTTTCAATAAGTCTGCTTTTAGCAAATCAGTGATTTAGAACAACATTTTTATGTTATCCTAAGTGAAACGAAGAAGTTTATAAATTTGCTGTAAAATTCTTCGCTTCGGCCCAGAATAGCATCGGTTTTTATTATTCGTCTTCGACCAAGGAAAAATCAATTTTCTTTCTCTTGGTAGAATAGGGAAGTTGTGCCTCTCCGTCAGAAGATTTCAGAATGAGATTTAGCTGCCTTCTTTCCTCTTCATTCATATTGCGCGTGTTCTTATCGTGGCATATGTATTGTACCCGGTCCAAATTTGTATGCGTGTTATATCCCATTTTCTGCTTATAGTCTTCAATCCAATACTTTACCATCGGCTTCATATCAATAGGCATATTTTTAATCGATATTGAATTTTGACTGCCTATAATCATTTCTCCCGACTCCGGAAATTGCGCCATTAAATTATCAATATAATCATAAATCATCGTATCAGCCATTCTCTCTCTTTCCGCTTCTTCTTCCTTTTCCCTCATATCCTCAATTTCTTCTTCTCTTTTTAGAAACTGCTCACCGAGATTTTTTGCAACAATCTTCGGAATTTCTCCGCCCAGCTTCAGAATTTCATCTTCAATCCCCGGGAAAAAATCTTTGATGGGATAGAAGATTTCGCAAAGCATTATCAGAGCCACTTCTTTTGCTTTCGTTTCATTCAGTCCCATCCTATTTTCAATCTCTGCCACCAGGTTGCTCATACTAATCTCTTTCAATGCCAGCAATCCAAGAATATCTTTCATCGCATCAATCTTTTCTTCCCGCTGTGGATTATTATCTCCGATATAGTTATCGATTATTTTTCCATTGGCATCAAAAGTATGATCCTCGTAAAGATTATTCATTACAAATTCCGGAAGAGTATTTTTGATTTTATTTTTTAATTCTTGATTCATAGTTGTATATTAAGCAGTTCTTTCAGCTTGTTTTTTTCTTTGATTTAATTTAGCAATATCTATTGTTCCCGTAGCAGTTTTAAGCGAATTTGGAATATCAACGGTACGATGAGCGCTAAGAGCATCGTCCAAAGCTCTTCTAACTGCTGCAAGCTGAGCTTCCTCTCCTCTTTCTCCAACATATTTTATATTTCCTTTGGAAAGCATATGTCCATATTTTTCAAAGAAGCCTTCATCAAGATTTAACAGACCATTTTTAGACATTTTATTAAGAGTCTTGTCGGCCATTTCAATATCAATATGCTGAGTATATGTAGGAGGAGCCCCAGCAGGTGTACCTGAATCTTTCATATAGTTGAATCTATTGCCAACAACCGGAGTACCAGCGTCAATTTGAGCCATTCTTCTTTGCTTATCACTTGCGGAAGACAACAATGCAGACATCTCCCTAAAATCTTCAATTTCTTTACCCCCAAGCCTTAAAGCGCCACTGTTAAGTTTTACTGCAAGCTCTCTTTCTTTCTTATCCAAGAAAGAATCTATCTCTCCTTGCGATTTGCTGTTTATCCATTTATCAAGTTGATCTTTTGATACATTTTTTTGTAGAGATGCCCAAACATTGGAATCGAGCATAATATCTAATTTTTGTTTATTGAACTCACCTTTATCGACAGATTTATTAATTTCCTTGTCTATATCTGATTTATTTGCAAAGTCAACTCTCTGTTTATAAATATCACTCATATCACCACCATGATTTTGAATAATCTGAAGATCATGTTTTAGCCTATTTACATCCAACACATCTTCGCCGCTTACTCCTTTAGTCTTATATCCAGCCTTTATATAATCATTATCTGTTGTCTTTTGTTTTTCTAATAATATATCGTGCATTGCTTTTCTAGCTTCCGTTTGGGCCTGAGGATCAAGCTTCGAATTTACATAAGCATTCATACGTTCTGGAGTAAAATTCCTTATTATATCTTTGTGCGCTTTAACTCTTACTTCCATCTGTTGAGCTTTGTTTGCTTCAGTTTTCAGATAAGCTCCCGCAACAAACGGAGCCTTGGTATTTGCAAGTCTATTGCCGACATTCTCAGTAAATTTCCTATATCCTGCGTTTCTTTTTGCTCCCGCATTAACTCTGCTTGCCGTACCTGTAACTGCCTTTTCTCCAATCTTATATCCCGCATAAGCTCCCATTGCCACTTTTCCGATACCCATAGTTCCGCCAAGAATTTGTTTGGAACCTGCAGCAGAAAGGGTTTGTGTGGCTGGAATAGCTGCATACAAAAGCCCCATAGCTATAAGATGGGGAATAAAAAGATCCAACATTGAAGCCATAAAACCGAGATTGCTTTTTGCAACCGGAGAATTAAATACGTATAATTCGCGCGCGAACATTGAAGACAAATATACAAAGAAGATAAACACCGGACCGGAAATTGCATTATTAAAAAGCGATTTCCACCACTTATTGGTGTAAGACCTCATCGAAGGCAAGACCATGCTGAAGAAAGCGAAAGGGGATACGACAATCAAAATAACGAAAGACAAAAGACGCGCAAGCAAGAAACAGGCAAGCACCATATAGAGAATGCCGAGAAGGAAAGAATAGCCGGAAGCCAGAATGATGAGAATCAAAGTTGTCGCAGTGGGGTTGCCGTCATCTTTGAACTGCGCCTGAAAATAATCAA
>CAZKLR010000029.1:0-3480 GCA_964553695.1 uncultured Candidatus Saccharibacteria bacterium
GTCCTTGCGGCCATAAGGCTGTAAGGAATTGATTATATAAAATTATTTTTAATATGTGGGATTCTCGAATATGGTCATTTGCTCTAGGGTTTTGATTATCACTGTTTTTTCTTCATCTGTGATAGAGTCTTCTTTTATTATTATTCGATCGTAGGATATTTTTAATTTCCATCCTAATTTTTTATAGTCCTCTATTGTTTTCTTCAAAAAATCTTTAGCTTGCCTAGCTATTTTTGTGTTGAAGAAGCCTACACAAGTTGCTTTTCTGTCCGGTTTTTTTGATTCAGGATCAGGGGTTAAAATTTTAAATTGATTGCGGTATAATTGTTCTTTTCTAGTGAATTGTAAAAAAACTTTGTTTTCTATTGTTTCGTCTGGAAAGACAATACCTTGTTCCGATGAGGGATTTTCCTTTCTTCTTTCTTCTTGCGCCTTGGTTATGGCCATTTCGTGCTTTCCTCCTTGTTTATTTTTTTGGATAAGTCTAATTACAAAAAATAAACTCTTCTCGCTTTCCTTGGTTAAGGGTGATTGCGGAAGAGGGGTCTTATCTTTTGATTCTCTTCTGGTTTTTTCGTTTTTTCAAAGAGAACGATACTCATGTTGGAATCGCCGTGCTTTGGGAAGAATACTCTTTTTCTTGCCGGAGGTTCATGGGGCGTATTATCCACTCCTTGTTTTCTTATGTTTTTGTAAAAGTAATTTATTATCATCATAATTAAAATAATTAATAAGTCAAATTGTCTGCTATAAAGCGTTTGCCATAGAGAAAATCCTTTACTAAACTGCATTTTATGTTAAAATCTACTTTTGGTATATTGTCTTGTCCAAAACAGGAAAAAACCTTATACTGAATATGTTTAATTTAAGAGTAATTTCAATAAAATGAGTTTATTTCCAAAGAATATTGAGAGCAAATTTACCGCTCATCTAAAGAATGTTTTAAAGGCGGCGGAGGGGATGTCGCGGGATTTTTCGCACAAGGAAATCGGAGTCGAACATATCATTTTTAGCATAATTTCGCAAGAAGGAAGTATCGCTTCAAATGTCTTGGGGAGCGAAAAGTTTGATATTAAAGAGCTTCAGAAAGAGATTGAAAAGCTGCCTAAAACTGCCAAGTGGAACGGCGCATTTTCGAAGGAGTTGAAAGACATCTTTCAAAATATGGTGCTCTGCGCAAGCCGCTACAGCCATTCATATGTTGGCACGGAGCACTTGCTTTGCGCCATACTGGAAGATCCTGATCCGAAGATACAAAAACTTTTCAAGTCCATGAACATAGACAGCACGAAACTGAAGGAAGGGCTGGAGTCTATTTTGGAAAGTTCTTTGCGTTTTTCCGGAATGCGCGAACTTTCCGAGAATCCAAAAAATAATCTGCAAGGGATCATTTTGGGTGCTCCAGGCATTAATTTTTCTGCCGGTGCAGATATGAATCAGCCGGGCATGGGCGTGCCAATGGGTCCGAAGCAGTCGGCGCTGGAAGCTTTTTGCGTATGTCTGAACGACGAAATGGAAGACCGAAAAACCGATCCGATAATCGGCCGGGAAAAAGAAATTTCCAAAGTAATTAACATTTTAAGCCGCAAGAGCAAGAATAATCCTATCCTGGTCGGAGAACCGGGAGTAGGTAAGACGGCGATTGTGCAAGGTTTGGCAAAGAGAATAAATGAAGGAGATGTGCCCAGCAATCTTTCCGGAAAAAAAATATATTCGCTTGATTTGGGACTTTTGATTGCCGGTACGGTTTTTCGCGGAGAGTTCGAATCTCGTTTGAAGGATGTTATTTTTGAAGCGCAGTCGGACAGAAGCGTTATTCTGTTTATTGATGAAATCCATACTATAATTGGAGCAGGAAATACGGGCGGCGGCGGAAGTTTGGATGCGGCCAATATTTTGAAACCGCCATTGTCGCGCGGGGAAATTTCCTGTATCGGCGCAACTACTCTGGATGAATATCGCAAGCATTTTAAGAAAGATGCGGCTTTGGAGCGGCGATTCCAGATGGTTTTGACTGAAGAGCCGACAATGGAGGAGGCGAAAAAAATCCTGATGGGCGTTAAGAACTTTTACGAAGAACACCATAATCTTCATATCACCAAAGATGCCATTGACGCTGCTGTGGAACTGAGCCAGAGATTCATCAATGACAGATTTTTGCCGGACAAAGCTTTTGATGTTTTGGACGAAGCGGCATCGCTTGTCAGGAGCCGCTATGGAAGCAAGAATTATTTTAAGGAAATGAAAGTGCTTTATAAGAAAGCTACGGATCTTGCGGAAGAAAAGGAGACGCAAGTGGAAAATGAGGAGTATGATAAAGCTCTTGAAATCAAGTGCAAAGAAGATGCAGTTAGGAAGGAAATAAAAAAATTAGACGATCTGCAGAAGAAAGAAAATGCGACTAAAATAAAAATTCCCGTTACTGCCAAAGAGATCGGAGAAGTTATTCAGCAAATGACGGGGGTGCCGGTTAATGATTTGCTTGAGGAGGAAAAAGAAAAGTTGAAAGATTTTGAAAAGGAAATCAAGAAAAAAATTGTCGGTCAAGATGAAGCTATCGAAGCTATCGCCCGGGCGATACGCCGCAGCCGCTGCGGAATTGCCGAGGGGAACCGGCCAGTCGGAGTATTTATGTTTTTGGGTCCGACCGGAGTTGGCAAGACGGAACTGGTAAAAGTTTTGGCAGAGACTCTTTATAAAGATAAAAAAGCGCTGATTAAAGTTGATATGAGCGAATTCATGGAACGCCATAATGTTTCCCGCTTGGTAGGCGCGCCGGCCGGTTATGTCGGTTTCGAAGAAGGAGGAAAGTTAACAGAACAGGTGCGGATACATCCTTATTCGGTGGTGCTTTTTGATGAAATTGAAAAGGCTCATCCCGACGTATTTAATATTATGCTTCAAATATTTGAAGATGGGGAACTGACAGACGCGGCAGGGCACCGGGTCGATTTTCGCAACACGATCATTGTGATGACTTCAAACTTGGGTACGGAGGAGCTGACAGAGGAGGCGGGAATGGGATTTGTTTTGGAAGGTGCGGAAGGAAAGTCAGACAAGAAAGAAGAAGCGCGCCAAAGATATCTTGAAACCAAGGAAAATATTATTGAAGAGCTGAAGGAAGAATTTCGTCCGGAATTTCTGAATCGCATCGACAAGGTTTTAATTTTTAATCCGCTTAGCCGAGGAGACATAGCTGTGATTTTCAAAAATAAATTTGAGGAATTAAAGAAGAGGCTTCTTAAGAGCAAGGGCTTGAAGCTTGCTATTAGCAAAGAGGCTGCAGGATTTATCGCTGAAAAAAGTTTTGATCCGAACGAGGGCGCGCGGCTTGTGCGGAGGAATTTGCAGGAAATGATAGAGGATCAAATTTCTGAAAAGATTGTCAATGGAACGACGAGGAAAGATAATAAGGTTGAAGTGTTGCTGGAGAAGGGAAAAATTGCAGTGAAATAATTTGGATTTTACAAAACGGCGGAG